>CAMFLJ010000024.1 GCA_945957335.1 uncultured Actinomycetes bacterium
CAGCTCGTCGTCCTCGCGGTCGCGGTCGAAGAGGTGCTCGTTGGCCTGGGGCTCCCACACCCGGAAGCGGGGGCAGGCGCGGGTGCAGCTGGTGCAGCCCTTCTCGCCGTGGCCGCAGTTGGTGGGGCCGAGCTCGTCCTCGATGTGGAACGGCTTGTAGCCACCCGAGGTGTGGTCGTAGCCGATCACGTCGTGGGGGCACGAGATCACGCAGCCGGCGCAGCCCGTGCACAGCCCGGAGGTGATGACCTCGTCGTAGAGCTCCTTCCACTGGAAGCTCCAACGCTCTGCCTTCGCCGGTGCGGCGGCCTCCTGGGTGCTCATGGTCGCCGAAGGTAGTCGGTCCCGCCGCGGGTGCGACCCGTCGGGCCGCCCGGTTCCTGACGTGCCGTCAGGAAGTGGACGGCTACCGACCGGTAATAGGACGATGTCGCCATGGACCTGACCTACCCGCCCGAAGCCGAGGAGTTCCGCGTCGAGATCCGCGGCTGGCTCGAGGACAACCTCCCCGACGGCTGGTTCGACGACGGCTTCTCCATGTCCGACACCGAGCGGGCCGCCTGGCTCGAGCAGTGGACGGCGAAGCTCTTCGAGGGCGGCTGGATCTGCGCCACGTGGCCGACCGAGTACGGCGGCAAGGGGCTCAGCACCATGCAGGGCGTGGTGCTCGCCGAGGAGTTCGCCCGGGCCGGCGCCCCGATGCGCGGCGACTTCTTCGGTGACACCCTCGTCGGTCCCACCATCCTCCAGTGGGGCACCGAGGAGCAGAAGAAGGAGTTCATCCCCGGCATCCTCTCGGGCACCATCGCCTGGTGCCAGGGCTTCTCCGAGCCCGACGCCGGCTCCGACCTCGCCTCGCTGAAGACCACCGCCGAGCTCGACGGCGACGAGTGGGTCATCAACGGCCAGAAGATCTGGACCACCCAGGGCTTCGCCGCCGACTACGGCTTCGTGCTGTGCCGCACCGACAAGGAGGCCCCGAAGCACAAGGGCATCTCCTACCTCCTCGTGCCCATGCACCAGGAGGGCGTCGAGGTGCGCGCCATCAAGCAGATCGACGCCTCGGCCGAGTTCGCCGAGGTCTTCTTCACCAACGCCCGCTGCCCGAAGGACAACGTCGTCGGGGGCCTCAACAACGGCTGGTCGGTGGCCATGACCACCCTCGGCTTCGAGCGCGGCACGTCGGCCACCACCGGCTACCGCCGCTTCGAGACCGAGCTCAAGCACATCATCGAGGCGGCGAAGCGCAACGGGAAGATCGACGACCCGCTGATCCGCCAGCGCATCGCCACGAGCTGGTCGAAGGTCCAGATCATGCGGATCAACGGCCTGCGCTCGCTGGCCACTGCGATCTCGGGCAAGCGCGACTTCGGTGTCGCGGCCCTCGGCGCCACCAACAAGATCTTCTGGAGCGAGTACCACCAGGAGGTCATGAAGCTGGCCATGGACATCCTCGGGATGGAGGGCCAGACCCTCCTCGGCGAGGTCGGCATCGAGGAGTCGATCCCCGGCTACGGGCGTCGCGAGGTCAACACCGAGTACCCGGCCAACGCGCTCCAGTCGTCGTTCTTCTTCAGCCGGTCCGAGACCATCTGGGGCGGCACCTCGCAGATCCAGCGCAACATCGTCGGCGAGCGGGTCCTGGGCCTGCCCAAGGAGCCCAAGGCCGCCGGTTGAGCACCGGTCCCGGCCCAGCCGGGCACCTGATCACCAGCCGTCGCTGACGCGAGGGTGACCGGGAGCCCGGGGCGCGCGGGAGTAGCCTGACCCAGCCATGTCCGATGTACCCCCGACGTCGGAAGGGAGCGCCGAAGCGCCCCGTTCCGGGCGCCCCGAGTTCCGCCACGCCAAGCCCCCGCCCCGCCGCCGTTGGGCGTGGCGAGGCGTTGGTGCCGTGGTCCTCGCCGGCGTCCTCCTCGTCGTCGCCGTGGTCGGGTACAGCTGGTACCGCTACAACCAGATCGGCCGCGACGACGTCGCCCTGGCCGAGGGCTCGGGCAGCGTCCAGAACTTCCTGATCGTCGGCTCCGACACCCGCGCCGTGATCGACCCGAGCGACCCCGACTACAAGGCGTTCGGCAAGGACCTCTCGCCGCCCCGGTCCGACACGATCATGATCGCCCGGGTCGACTCCAAGGCGAAGACCGTCGACCTCGTCTCGTTCCCCCGCGACCTGTGGGTGCCGATCAGCCCCTCCGGCGATCCCGAGCGGATCAACACCGCCTACAACGTCGAGGACCCCAACCAGGACGGCGCCCAGCGCCTGGTCGACACGATCAAGGCCGACTTCGGCATCGACATCAACCACTACATCGCCGTCGACTTCGCCAGCTTCAAGGGCGTCATCGACGCCGTCGGCGGCATCCCGCTCTACTTCCACACCGCCGTGCGCGACCGCTCCACCGGCTTCTACCAGTACGACCTGGGCTGCCAGACGCTGAACGGCGAGCAGGCCCTCGCCCTCTCCCGCTCGCGCCACTTCGAGTACCAGACCAGCAAGGGCTGGGTCGACGACCCGAGCTCCGACCTCGGCCGCATCGCCCGCCAGCAGCTCGTCATGCGCACCACCGTCGACCGGGCGGGTGCCACCTTCGGCAGCTTCGACCTGAAGGCGATCAACGACATCATCTCGTCGACCTCCGACAAGCTCACGCTCGACAGCAAGCTCAGCCTCGGCGACATGGCGTCGCTGGCCAAGGCGTTCAAGGGCTTCAGCGGCAGCCAGATCCAGAGCCACAGCCTCCCCGTGTACCCGTACACGACCAACGGCGGCGCCGCGGTGCTGAAGCTCGACGAGGCGGCGGCCCAACCGGTGCTCGACATCTTCCGCTCGACCCCGGGCCAGTCCGACACCACAGCCACCACCGCCCCCCTCAAGGTCACCCTGTCGGTGAGCAACGGCAGCGGCACCCGCAACCAGGCCACCGACGTCAGCACCTCGCTCAAGGCCCTCGGTTACACCACCTCGATCGGCGCCGACACGGCCAAGCCCCAGGCCAAGACCGTGATCCGCTACGGCGCCGGCATGCGGGCCGAGGCCGACCAGGTCGCCCGCCAGCTGCAGTCCGGCGCCGAGCTGCAGGCCGACTCGAGCCTCGACAAGGCCACCGTCAAGATCGTGCTCGTCACCGGCACCGACTTCACCGGGGTGCGCGACACGCTCGCCGAGGCCACCACCACCACGACCGCCCCCGGCTCGACCTCCACCACCGCCACGCCGACCACGATCAAGCCGGGTGAGGTCACCGCCGAGGTCGGGTACGTGAACTTCGATCCCCCCGACGGCACCACCTGCGGCTGACCGTGGCGCCGGGCCTGCTCCCCGCGGTGGTGACCGACGCCGCCGCGGCCCACCCCGACCGCACCGCGCTGGTGCACGGCACCCACCGCCTGACCTTCGCCGAGCTGGCCGGGCGCATCGCCCGCGCCGCTGCGGTGGTCGAGGGCCTCGCCCCGGCGGGCGGCACGGTGGCCGCCATCGGCCCCAACCACCCGGCCTGGGTCGAGCTCTACCACGGCGTGCCGGCGGCCGGTCGGGTGCTGGCGTTCCTGAACCACCGGCTCTCGGGCCCCGAGCTGGCGGCGCTCGTGGCCCGCAGCGGCGCCGGTGCCGTGGTCGGCCCCGACGACCAGCTGGCCCGGTTGCGCGACGCCGGGGTGGAGGTGCCGCTCGTCGACCTCACCAGCTGGGACGTGGCGGTGACCGCTGCCGAGCCCGCTGATCCCGCCGCGTGGACCGGCCCCGGTGCCGACCGCGCCGCGGTGGCCTGGCTCCTGTTCACCAGCGGCACCACGGCGGCCCCCAAGGGCGCCATGCTCACCCACGCGTCGATCCTCGCAGCGGTGGCGGCCAGCACCGCGGCCCGGCCGGTCGAGCCCGACGACGTCTACCTCTTCCCGTTCCCCCTGTGCCACGTGGCCGGGTACAACGTCGTGCACCGCCACGCCAACGGCCGGCCGGTGGTGCTGGTCGACCGCTTCGAGCCCGCCTCGTTCTGCGCGGCGGTGGCCGCCGAGGGCGTGACCTCCACGTCGCTCGCCGCCACCATGCTCGCCTCGCTGCTCGACCACGTGGCCGCCGAGCCGGCCGCGCTCGACCAGCTGGCCACCCTCCGCTCGATCGCCTACGGCGCCGCCCCGATGGCGCCCGAGCTGCTGCGCCGGGCCGACCGGGTGCTCGGCGTCGACCTGGCCCAGGGCTACGGCATGACCGAGCTCTCGGGCAACGCCGTGTTCCTCGACGCCGAGGCCCACCGGCGCGGCCTGGCCGGCGAGGACCACCTCCTGCGGGCGGCCGGCCGCCCGGCGCCCGGGGTCGAGGTGCGCGTCGCCGACCCCGACGACGACCGCCCCCTGCCGGCCGGCGAGGTGGGCGAGATCCTGGTGCGGGCGCCCCAGGTGATGGCCGGCTACCTCGACGACCCGGCGGCCACCGCTGCCGCGCTGCGCGGCGGCTGGCTCCACACCGGCGACCTCGGCCGCCTCGACGACGAGGGCCTCCTCCACGTGGTCGACCGCAGCAAGGACGTGATCATCACCGGCGGCGAGAACGTGTCGTCGCTCGAGGTCGAGGACGTGCTGCTCGGCGCGCCCGGCGTGTCGAGGGTGGCGGTGGTGGGGGTGCCCGACCCGACCTGGGGCGAGAACGTCTGCGCCGTGGTGGTGCCCGGGCCCGACGGTGTCGACCCCGATGCGGTCGTGGCCGCGGCCCGCCTGCGCCTGGCCGGGTTCAAGGTGCCGCGCCACGTCGTGGTGGTCGACGAGCTGCCCGTGAACGCGGCGGGCAAGGTCGTGAAGGCCGACCTGCGGGCGTGGCTGGCGGCCGAGCCCGAGCACCTCGGCTCGCGGATGTGACCGGGGTCGAGGCGCCTAGGCCGAGCGGAGGAGGATCCGGACGATCGCGTCGGTCGCGGTGTCCCAGTTGAGCTCCGCCTCGAAGCGCTCTCGGCTGGTGCGGCAGAGCTCGAGGTACGCGTCGGGCTCGGACCACCACCGCTCGAGCACGTCGGCGTAGTCCTTGCCGTCGGACCCGAGCGGCAGCCGCTCGCCGTTGACGCCCGTCTTCACCATGGTGGGCATGCCGCCCGTCTCGGAGGCCAGGCTCGGCACCGCGTAGCTCGCGGCGTCCGCCAGCACGACCGAGGAGTTCTCGGCCCGGCTCGGCAGCAGGAGGGCGAAGGCCGACAGGAACAGGTCGTCGAGCAGCTCGCCCCGGGTGCGACGGTCGATGAACCCGTGGACGTGGATGTAGGGGGCATCCGGGACCGCGTCGGCCGGGATCTTGCCGGCGAGGTCGAGGCGGACGGGGATCCCCCGACGGTGCAGCTCGGTCGCCGCGGCGACGGCGATGTCGCCGCCCTTGCGCTCCCACTCCACACCCATCCAGAAGATCCGGAGTGGTCCCTCGAGCCGCCGTCGGGCGTGCTCGGCCAGGGCGTCGAGATCGAGCGGGCAGTCGTGCTGGGCCGCCATGGGCACGACCGTCACGTCCTTCGGGTCGACCCCGTAGCGATCGATCGCGTCGGCTGCGGCCCAGTCGGACGGCACGACGAGGTGCGACATCTGGCGGAAGGCCAGGCGTTCCAGCCGCTCCGCGACGCGCACCGTCCGCGGCGCCAGGTTGGTCCAGGTCGGGTAGTAGTCGCGGTTCTGGGCGAACGTGGCGTCGATGTAGACGACCGGGTGGACGTCGGGCTCCATGGTGCCCACGGTCCACGTGCACAGCGCGAGGACGGCGTCGGGCCGGACCGCCGCGAGGCGTTGGGCCATCTGCGGCTTGTAGGAGTCGATGATGCGGGGCTCGCGCTCCCAGAAGTACTTGCGCCCGAGCGCGCGGTTGTAGCCCTTGCGGATGGCCTCGGGGATCCGGGGCGGGTACTTCAGCGGACCGAGGGGGACGGTGGCGACGTCGTCACGCCGACGGAAGCCCTGGTACATCGAGTACGGCAGGCCGCTCCACGACCGTGGGTCGAAGCAGCTGTACTGGGTCGTCGCGAGGCCGATGACGGGGGCGGGCATCAGGATCCTCCGCCTCGGGCGGCCAGCACGACCCGGCGCACGGCGGTGATCACGTCGGCGACGTCGGCATCGGTGACCGCGGCGCCGAGCGGGAGGGAGAGGGTGCGGTCCGAGACGTGCTCGGCCTCCGGGAACTGCCCCTCGACCCACGGCATGTGCTGTGCGTACCACGGGTGGCGGTGCACCGCGATGAAGTGCACACCGGTGCCGATGTTCTCGTGGTGCAGGGCCTCCTGGATCCAGTCGCGGTCGCGTGACAGGCCGTCGAGGTCGATCTGCACGGTGTAGAGGTGCCGCGCGTGGCGCGTGTCGGCCTCCACCGGGGCGGGGACGGAGAGCGGCAGGTCGGCGAAGGCCTCGTCGTAGGCCTCCCAGATCCGGTCCCGGTGGTCACGCCACGCCTCGAGCCGGGGGAACTGGTGCAGGCCGATCGCGGCCTGCAGATCCATCATGTTGAACTTGTAGCCGGGGAGCACGACGCCGTAGTGGCGGAAGCCGTCGTCCGAGTAGCGCTGCCACGCGCCGCGTGAGAGCCCGTGCAGGGCGTAGGTCTCGATCATCTCCGCCCAGTCCTGACGGGTGGTCGTGACCATGCCGCCCTCGCCGGTGACGATGTTCTTCGTCGCGTAGAAGGAGAAGACGGAGGCGTCAGCGAGCGAGCCGACCCGGCGCCCGTGGTACTCCGCGCCGATCGCGTGGGCGGCGTCGTCGATGACGAGCAGGCCGTGCTCGGCGGCGATGGCGAGGATGGCGTCCATGTCGCACGGGCGACCGGCCATGTGGACCGGCATCAACACCTTCGTGCGAGGCGTGATGGCGTCGACGATGCGCTGGGGGTCGATGTTCTGCGTGTGCCGGTCGATGTCGGCGAGCACCGGCGTGGCACCGGTGTGGAGGATGGCGTTCACGGTGGCGGCGAAGGTGAGTGGCGTGGTGATGACCTCGTCACCCGGGCCCACACCGGCGGCGAGCAGCGAGAGCTGCAGGCCTGCCGTGCACGAGTTGAGCGCCCGTCCGTGGGGCACGCCGACGTAGTCGGCGACCATCTGCTCGAAGCGTGCGACCTTCGGCCCGGTGCCGAGCCAGCGCGCCCGCATGGAGTCGACGACCTCGTCGATCTCGGGCTGCTCGACCAGGGGCTGGCCGAACACCAGGTACTCGTCCCGTTGAGGCCGTCCGCCGGCGATCGCCAGGGGACGGTCTTCCGCCGTCGGGGGTGACCCCATGAAGCACTTCTCCTCGCCGTGTCTCCCGTCAGCGTAGGAGTCTTACCCCGTCGCGACCCCACCCGGGACGGTGAGGTCGATCCTCGGGCGGGTCACCGACCGCACCGCGACCGCATCACGCCTGCCCGCGGGCCCTGAGCCCGGGCGCGAGACGGGCCTGCCGATGGTCGGCAGGCCCGGTCGAGTGGCGCCCTCGGCAGGATTCGAACCTGCGCACACGGCTCCGGAGGCCGATGCTCTATCCCCTGAGCTACGAGGGCTCGAGGCATCGAGACCCTAGCCGAGGCGGGAGAGCGCTCCCACACGGCGGCGGGGCCTCCACCGGGGGTCGCGGGCCGCTCCGGGCCCGCCCTCGGCGCCGGCCGCGGGCTCAGTCGTCGACGATCTCGCGGCCGAAGGGCCACAGCGCCAGCGTCGACAGCTTGAAGGCCTGGATCCCGAACGGGATGCCGATGATCGTGATGCAGAGGATGGCCCCGGCCACGAGGTAGCCGAGGAAGATCCCCCACCCGAACAGCACCAGCCAGAGGACGTTGAAGCCCACCTCGAGGCATCCGCCGCTCGGGGCCCGCTCGACGTGGCGGCCGAAGGGCCACAGCGAGAACGCGGCCAGCTTGAAGGCCTGGATGCCGAACGGGATGCCGATGATGGTGATGCACATCACCAGGCCGGCCACGGCGTAGCCGAGGGCCAGCCAGATGCCCGCGATGATGAACCAGAGGATGTTGCCGATGGTCTTCACGCCGGTCTCCAAGGTGGTGGCGGGTGGGCGACGGGAGCCGAACGCTAGGCGCTGGCCCGCCGCGGTGCCGCCGTGCCCTAGGAGTGGTCGACGCCGATGGCGCTGAGCTTCGAGCGGAAGTCGGCGTAGCCCCGGTCGAGCAGCCCGACCCCGTGGATCACGCTCTCGCCGTCGGCCGCGGCGGCGGCCACGACGTAGGAGAACCCGGCCCGCAGGTCGGGCACCACGAGCTCGGCACCGTGCAGCTTGGTGGGCCCGACGACCACGGCCGAGTGGCGGTGGTTGGCGGCGCCGAAGCGGCAGCGGGTGGGGCCGAGGCACTCGGTGAAGACCTGGATCTGGGCGCCGAGCGTGCGCAGCGCCTCGGTGTAGCCGAGGCGGTCCTCGTAGACGGTCTCGTGCACGACGCTGACGCCCTCGGCCTGGGTGAGGGCGGTGACGAACGGCGACTGCCAGTCGGTCATGAACCCGGGGTGCACGTCGGTCTCGAGGGCGAGCGGGCGCAGCATGCGGCGGGCCCGCCGGAACGAGATGGTGCGGCCGTCGGCGTCGATGGTGAAGTCGCCCCCGGCACGTCGGTAGACGTTGAGGAACGTCGACATGTCCTGCTGCTGCACGCCCCGCACGGTGATGGCGCCGCCGGTGGCGAGGGCGAGCGACGCCCAGGATGCGGCCTCGAGGCGGTCGCCGATGACCCGGTGCTCGAACCCGCCGAGCTCCTTCACGCCGGTGACGCGGATCGTGCGGTTGGGCTCGACCGAGATGAGCGCGCCCATCTTCTGCAGCACGGCGATGAGGTCGAGGATCTCGGGCTCGATGGCGGCGTTGGCGAGCTCGGAGTCGCCCTCGGCCAGCACCGCGGCGAAGAGGAACTGCTCGGTGGCGCCGACGCTCGGGAAGGGCAGGTCGATGCGGGCGCCGTGGAGGCGGTCGGCACGCAGGTGGATCATGCCGTCGCGGTGGTCGTCGTGGGCGCCGAGGGCCCGCAGCACGCTCATGTGGAAGTCGACCGGGCGGGGGCCGATGGCGCAGCCGCCGGGCGCGGCCACCACGGCCTCGCCGGTGCGGTGCAGCGACACCGCGGTGGTGAGCACCGGGATGCGGCTGGCGTTGTGGAGGCGCTCGACGTCGACCTCGCCGAGGGCGGTGAACGAGCCGGCGGTGATGCGGATGCGGTCGGCGTCGTGCTCGACGGTGCCGCCGGTGAGGCGGATGAGCTCGTCGACGACCTCGATGTCGCGGATCGTCGAGATGTTGGTGAGCGTGCACGGCTCGGCCGTGAGCAGCGCCGCCACCATCATCTTGGGCAGGGCGTTCTTGGAGCCGCGGATGACCAGCTCGCCCTCGACGGGCACGCCGCCGCGCACGGTCATCGTGTCGGCGGAGGCACCCGGGGTGGGGCTGGAGGGGCTGGTCGGCTCACTCATGACATCGACAGGCTAGGTGCCTCGGGCCGCCCTGCACCCCCATGCCGGGGGTGCAGGCGTCACCCGGGCGTCCCCGTGGCCGCAGCCGGGCTCAGCCGACGTCGACCAGCTCGCCCGTGGGCGTGGCCTCGCCGTCGTCCTCGGCATCGAGGTGGCCCTCGACGTCGAGGTGGGGGAGCAGGCGGTCGAGCCAGCGGGGCAGCCACCAGTTCTTGTCGCCCAGGAGCTCCATGGTGGCGGGCACGAGCACCATGCGGACCACCGTTGCGTCGAGGAACACGGCCACGGCGAGGCCGAGGCCCATGAGCTTGATGACCCGGTTGGTCTCGAGCATGAAGCTGCCGAAGACGAACACCATGATGGCGGCCGCCGCGGTGATGACCCGGGCGGTGGCGGCGAGGCCGTCGGCCACCGAGGTGTGCGAGTCGCCGGTGCGGTCCCACTCCTCGCGGATGCGGGAGAGCAGGAACACCTCGTAGTCCATCGACAGGCCGAAGACGATGGCGAACAGCATCATCGGCATGAACGGCTCGATGGGTGCGCCCTCGAGCCCGAGGGGCCCTCGCAGCCAGCCCCACTGGAAGACCATGACCAGCACGCCGTAGGCGGCGCCGATGGAGAGCAGGTTCATGATCACCGCCTTCAGCGGCACCAGCAGCGACCGGAACACGGCCATCAGCAGCAGGAACGAGAGGCCGAGCACCACGCCGAAGAACAGCGGCATGCGGGCGGCGAGGTAGCTGGAGAAGTCGACCTGCACGGCCACCTGGCCGGTGACCACGGGACGCAGGTCGGAGCCCTGGGTGGCCGCCGGCACGGTGTCGTCACGCAGGCGGTGGACGAGGCTGTCGGTGGCGACGTCCTGCGGCGAGGTGGTGGGGATGACCCGCCACATCACGGCGGTGGGGTCGGTCGGGTCGTTCGGCACGGCCGGCGACGCGAAGGCGACGCCCTTGGTCTGGCCCAGGGCGGTGGTGACGGCGTCGAGCTGCGCCTGCGTGGTGCCCGCCGGCAGCTCGGCGACCACGACGATGGGGCCGTTGTAGCCGGGGCCGAAGCCCTCGGCGATGAGGTCGTAGGCCTTGCGGGTGGTGCTGTCGGCCGGGTTGTTGCCGGCGTCGGAGAACCCGAGGTGCAGGCTCAGGACGGGCACGGCCAGGAGCAGCAGCACCCCGGCGCTGGCGAGCATCGAGATCCAGGGGTGGTGCTGGATGACGCGGCTCCAGCGGTACGACAGGGTCTGCTCGGCCGGCTTCGGCGCCCGGCGGGGCACCTCCCGGCGCAGGGGCGCGAACACGAAGCTGGCGATCAGGATCACGACCGCCAGGGGGATGCCCACGGCCAGGGGCTGGACCTTCAGGCCGATGCCGACGAGGGCCACGGCCACCAGGCCGGCGGCGATGAGCCCGCGCCACCGGGTGACCTCGACCCGCGGCCCGGCGAAGCCGAGCAGGGCGGGGAGCAGCGTGAGCGAGGCGACCATGGTGACGAGCACCACCGAGGCGGCACCGATGCCGAGGCCGCGCACCATGTCGACGCCCATCACGAGCATGCCCAGCAGGGAGATGACGACGGTGAGTCCGGCGAAGGCGACCGCGCGGCCCGAGGTGTCGATGGCGATGCCGACCGACTCACGCACGCTGTGCCCGAGGCGCATCTGCTCGCGGTAGCGGGTGACGATGAACAGCGCGTAGTCGATGCCCACGCCGAGGCCGATCATCACGCCGAGGGTCATGGCGAAGTCGGGCATGGTCAGCACGTTGCTGAGCAGGGCGATGAGCACGCTGCCGACGCCGATGCCGGCCAGCGCCACGCCGATGGGCAGGCCCATGGCGAGCACGGAGCCGAAGGCCAGGATCAGGATGACGATGGCGAAGGCGAGGCCGAGCAGCTCCGACGACGGCGGCTTGAAGTCGCCGAAGGCGCTGCCGCCGAACTCGATGCGGAGGCCCTCGACGCCGGTGGGCTGGAGCGACTCGATCTGCTTGCCGAGGTCGCGGGCGGCGCCGAAGCTCTGGTCGCCCATCTGGAGGCGGGCGAAGGCGATCTGGCCGGCCTGGTCGCCCTGGGTGGCGATCTGGCCGATGCCCTCGGGGGAGTAGGGGCTGACCACCGGCACGCCGGTCTGCGCGGTGATGTCGGCGAAGTACTGCTCCATCGCCGCCTTCACGGCCGGGTCGTTCACCCCCTGGGGGACCTGGAACACGATCGAGGCGGCGTCGCCGCTGCGGCCCGCGAAGTCCCGGTCGATGATGTCGAAGCCCTGCTTGCTCTCGACGTTGGGGAGCTTGAGCTGGGTGGAGTAGTCGGACCCCACCGCGCCGTTGAGCACCCCGCCGGTGATCAGGGCGACGAACCACAGGATCACCACGACCCGTCGATGGTCGTGGCACCAGGTGCCGAGCCTGCCGAACATGGGCGCCTCCCAGTGTGCGCGGCGGTTGTCGCCTACCGCCGGCGACAATTGTGGCGCGCCTGCGTTCCGAAACTGCCGGCGGCGCTGCGGTCGTCGGTCACAAGGGTTGTCGACCACCCGGCCCGGGGCCTGGAGCCCGGCCCAACCGCTTCGGGGCCCCGGGGGGCCGCCGGTTAGTGTGCAACGGCCCGCCCGCCCCCGGAAAGACCCGCTCCGTGATCCGCGACCAGCTCGCCGCCGCCATCCGTGCCGCCCTCTCGTCCCTCGAGGTCACGCCCCTCCCCGAGACGGTCAACCTCGAGCGACCGGCCCGGCGCGAGCACGGCGACTGGTCGTCGAACGTGGCGCTGGCCACCGCGAAGAAGGCGGGCTGGAACCCCCGCGAGCTGGCCGGGCGCCTGGCCGAGATCCTCAGCGCCGACCCGCCGCCGCACGTCACCGCGGTCGAGATCGCCGGCCCCGGCTTCCTCAACTTCCGCCTCGCCGACTCGTGGCTCCACGACGTGCTCGCCGACGTGCTGCAGGGTGGCGTCGACGGCTACGCCCGCGCCGAGGTCGGCACCGGCACCAAGGTGCTCGTCGAGTTCGTCAGCGCCAACCCCACCGGGCCGCTCCACGCCGGCCACGGCCGCGGCGCCGCCTACGGCGACTCGCTGGCCCGCATCCTCGAGCGCGTCGGCTACGCCGTCAGCCGCGAGAACTACCTCAACGACCGAGGCGTGCAGATGCAGCTCTTCGCCGCGTCGCTGCGGGCCCGCCAGGAGGGCACGCCGCTGCCCGAGGGCGGCTACCAGGGCGAGTACATCGTCGAGTGGGCCACCGAGATCCCCGAGGGCGTCGACGTGCTCGAGTGGGGCGAGGCCCGCGCCGTCGAGGACCACCGCGAGACCCTTGCCCGCATGAACGTCCACTTCGACACGTGGTTCTCCGAGCGGTCGATGGTCGACTCCGGCGCCATCGAGGTCACCCTCGCCGACCTGCGCGAGCGCGGCGTGGCCTACGACCACGACGGCGCGGTGTGGCTGCGCTCCACCGACTACGGCGACGACAAGGACCGCGTGCTCGTCAAGAGCGACGGCGAGTTCACCTACCTGCTGCCCGACATCGCCTACCACCGCGACAAGTTCGCCCGGGGCTTCGACCTCCTCATCGACGTGTGGGGCGCCGACCACCACGGCTACGTGCCGCGCATGAAGGCCGCCATGCAGGCGCTGGGCCACGACCCCGCCGAGCTCGAGGTCGCCATCCTCCAGCTCGTCAACCTGCTCAAGGGCGGCGAGCCGGTGCGGTTCTCCAAGCGGGCCGGCGACATCGTCGAGCTGCGCGACCTGCTCGACGAGGTCGGCCCCGACGCCGCCCGCCTCACCTACCTGCTGCAGTCGATCGACTCCACCCAGACCTTCGACTACGACCTCGTCACCAGCCAGGCCAACGACAACCCCGTCTTCTACGTGCAGATGGCCTTCGCCCGGATCCGCTCCATCTTCCGGGTCGCGGTCGAGCGCGGCGTCGAGCGCCTGCCGCTGGCGTCGGTCGACCTCTCGCTGCTCACCCACGAGCGCGAGCTCGACGTGCTGCGGGCGCTCTCCGAGCTGCCCGACACGCTCGTCACCGCCGCCAACGACCGGGCCCCGCACCGCATCGCCACGTGGGTGCGCGAGCTCGCCGGCGCGGTGCACGGCTTCTACCACGACTGCTACGTGATGGGTGAGGGCATCAGCCCCGAGCTCACCCAGGCCCGCCTCACCCTCGTCGAGGCCGCCTCGGTGGGGCTCGAGATCGGCCTCGACCTGCTCGGGGTCAGCGCGCCCGAGCAGATGTGAGCCGGCCGTGAGCGCCCTGCCCTTCTCGCTGCTGCCCGACACCGCCACCGTCGGCGAGCGCGGGCAGCTGATCATCGGCGGTTGCGACACCCTCGAGCTGGCGGAGGAGTTCGGCACGCCGCTCTTCGTCTACGACGAGGCCCACCTGCGGGCCCGGTGCCGCGAGGCCGTCGCCGCCTTCGGACCGGGCGTCAACTACGCGACCAAGGCGTTCCTCTGCACCGCCATGGCCCGCCTCGCCGCCGAGGAGGGCTGCAACCTCGACGTGTCGACCGGCGGCGAGTACCACGTGGCGCGCGCCGCCGGCGTGCCTGCCGAGCGGCTGGTGATGCACGGCAACAACAAGGGCACCGACGAGCTGCGCCGGGCCCTCGCCGAGGGCATCGGCCGGGTGGTCGTCGACTCCTTCGACGAGCTCGACCGCATCGAGGCGCTGGTGGCCGAGGGGCTCCCGGTGCCGAAGGTGCTCGTGCGGGTGACGCCCGGCGTCGAGGCCCACACCCACGAGTTCATCCGCACCGGCCAGGACGACTCCAAGTTCGGCTTCACCCTGTCGAGCGGCATGGCCGAGGCCGCGGTGCAGCGCATCGCCGCCTCCCCGGCCGTCGAGCTCGTCGGGCTGCACGCCCACATCGGCTCGCAGGTGTTCGAGGCCCGGTTCTTCGAGCTCGCCGTCGATGTCCTGGCGCCGTTCGTCGAGCGCCACGGCCTGCCCGAGCTCTCTCTCGGTGGTGGGCTCGGTGTGGCCTACGTCGAGGGCGAGGACGCCCCCACCATCACCGAGTGGGGTGCCGCCGTGAAGGCCGCGGTCACCGCTGCGGGCATCACCGCCCACGTCACGGCCGAGCCCGGGCGAGCGCTGGTGGCCCAGGCCGCGGTCACGCTCTACACGGTCGGCACGGTCAAGGAGCTCGACGGCATCCGCACCTACGTCGCCGTCGACGGCGGCATGAGCGACAACCCCCGGCCCGTGCTCTACGGCAGCGGCTACGAGGCGTTCCTGCCCCGGGCCGTCGGCGCCGACCGGCCGCGGGTGGTCACCATCGTCGGCAAGCACTGTGAGTCCGGCGACGTGCTGGTGCGCGACGCCCGCGTGCCCGCCGACCTCTCGGTGGGCGACGTGCTGGCCACGCCGGTCACCGGCGCCTACGGGCACTCGATGGGCTCCGGCTACAACAAGGTCACCCGCCCCGCGGTGGTGTTCGTGGCCGACGGCGACGCCCGCCTCGTCGTGCGGCGCGAGACGCTCGACGACCTCCTCGCCCTCGACCTGGGCTGAGCGCTCCTCCGGTGGAGCCCGCCCAGGTCGCGCTCGTCGCGGTCGCCGTCTTCACCTCGGCGGCCATCCAGAGCACGACCGGCTTCGGGTTCGCCCTGCTCGCGGTGCCCCTGATGGCCGTCGTGATCCCCGCGGAGGAGGCCGTCGTCCTCTCCGGGCTGTTCTCGCTGCTCACGGCGTCGACCCAGGCGCTCACCCAGCGGGCCCACGCGGTGCGGCCGGTGGCGGCCCGGATGCTGGTGGGGGCCCTGGTCGGCGCACCGGTGGGCCTGGCCATCCTCAGCGTCACCACCGGGCGCCAGCTGCGCTTCTTCCTGGCGGCGGTGATCTTCGCCTTCCTGGTGCTGACCGTGCGGGGCTTCACCCTGCACCGGGCGGGCCGGGCGGTCGACCTCGGGGCGGGCGCGGTGGCCGGCGTGCTCAACACGTCGCTCTCCACCAACGGGCCGCCGATCGTGATGGCCCTGCACGCCCGTGAGCTCCCGCCCGACCCCTTCCGCGCGACCATCGCGGCCGTCTTCACCGGCTCGAACGTGATCGCCGTGGTGCTGTTCACCGCCACCGGGCGCTACGACGCCGACTCGCTCACCCTCTTCGCCGTGGCGCTGCCCGCGCTGGGGCTCGGCTACCTCGTCGGCTCGCGGTTCCGGCGCCGCTTCGACGCCGCCGCGTTCCGGCGCCTCACCCTGTGGCTGCTCGGGCTGACCGGCGTGGTCACGCTCGTGGGTGCCGTCCTGGCGTGACCGGTCAGGGCTCGCGCAGCGAGGTGCGGGGGAGCGGGAGGTGGGCGTCGACGGTCTCCACGTAGGCCGCGCCACCGCCGGTGCCGGGGACGGCGAGCAGCTCCTCGGCGGTGCGGCGGCTGCCCACCGTGCGGAACGCCTCCCACGCCGACGCGCGGATCGTCCAGCCCGGTTCGGCGTCGTGGCTCGACCACGTGCCCTCCGGTGCCTCGACCACGACGGCGCCGAGGCCCCGCTCGACGAGCCCCGCGGAGATCGCCTCGAGCGCGGCGGGCAGCACGAGGTCGGCCTCGAGGGCGGTGTGGTCGGGGCGCCCCACCGCGGCACGCAGGTCGTGCTCGTGCGTGGCGAGGTCGTCGAGCAGCACGGCGGTGGCCGACAGCACGCCGCCGATGACCTCGTCGAGGCCGGCCCACTCGGCGGCCAGCTCGGCCACCGGCTGGCCCCGGCGCGCCGCCAGCAGGCCGTCGAGCCACGCCTGCTGGTCGCCGGCGGGCAGGTCGCCCACCGCGATCGCCGCCGGGATGGCCACGTTGTGGGCGAGCAGGTCGTGGACGGTCCACTCCGGGCACGAAGGCACGGGCGTGGCCAGCCCGCCGGCGTCGAGGTCGAGGGCGATGGCGCACATGCGGTCGCGCACGGCCCGGTAGGCGTCGAGAAGGTCGGTCCCCATGGGCCCGCAACCTAGGGCCGGGCGGCGGTGGGCGCTCCGCCGGAGCGCGCTCAGCCCGAGAGGCCCTCGAGCACCGCGGTGTTGTGCCGGTAGGCCTCGAGCACCTCGTCGACGATGCGCTCGCGCTCGTCGCTCGACCACGCGGCGGCGTCGAGGCGCCGGCGGTAGCCCTCCTTGAACGCCTTGAGGTCGCCCAGCTCGTCGAACACGTAGAACGAGGTGCCGGCGCTGCCCTCGAAGCCGTAGGTGCGGTCGACGATGCGGCGGATCACCTGGCCGCCCGAGAGGTCGCCGAGGTAGCGGACGTACTGGTGGGCCACGAACCCGCCGGCCCAGCCGGTGGCGACCTCGCGGATGCGGTCGCAGTAGGCACGGGTCTCGGCGGTGGGGGAGACCTGGGCGGCCCAGTCGGGGCCGAGGAGCGCGGTGAGGTCGGCGCGCAGGGCCGGCCCGCGGTGCAGTGCGGGGAAGACGAAGGCCGCCCCGACGGGGTCGTCGGCGACGGAGAGCTCGACCTCCTCGAGCACCTCGTAGGCGAAGTGGTGCTGGGCGACGAGGTCGGCGTAGCGGTCGACGCCGAGGTGCCCGCCGAGGAGGTCCTGCATGAACCGCGAGTGCTCGGCGTGCTGGTGGGCGTCCCACGACGCCGCCTTGATGGCCTCCGAGAACGTCGTCGTGGGGTCGGTCTGGGTCAGGGCCACCGGGCCTCCTGGTGGTCGCGGGCCGGGGTGCCGGCTCCGTGTCGCGGGTTTCACGACGGATTGTCGTGATCATCTTGCCACATCTCGTCGCTCGGTCGTAAGGTACCAACAGACCAGATATTAGGCAAGCCTAACAACCGCTCCGGGAACCGATCCGGGCGGGTGGCACGGCGCGATGGAGGGCCTCGATGGAGAGCCGGACGACGGTGGAGCAGCAGGGTCGGCGGGATCGTCGCCGGGGAGCGGGCGCCCTGGTGGCGACCGTGCTCGTGGCGGCGGTCGGGCTCGGGACGCTGCTGGCGACGACCGCCGCCGAGGTGGCCGACCCGACGCCGGCGCTGGCCCAGGGCTGCTCGCCCCGGCTCTCGGTGTCGAGGACCACCGGCCTGGCCCCGACGGGGGAGACGGTCACCGTCTCGGGCTCGTGCTTCGACGTGAACAAGGGCGTGTACGTGGCCTTCTGCGTCGTGCCCCCGCCCGGCACGGTGCCCACCCCGTGCGGCGGCGGCGTCGACATGGGCGGGGCCAACGGCCTCTCCCACTGGATCTCGTCGAACCCGCCGCCCCAGGGGGTCGGGCTCACCACGCCCTACGGCGCCGGCGGCACCTTCACCGTCACCATGCGGCCGTCGAGCCAGCTCAACGCGTCCGTCGACTGCCGCCGGGTGAGCTGCGCCATCGTCACCCGCAACGACCACACCCGGGCCGGCGACCGCTCGCAGGACGTCATCGTCCCGGTGACCTTCGCCGCCGACCCGGCCCCGGCCCCGACCGCCCCCGCCCTCCCCGCGCTGCCGGGCCCGCCCGCCCTCGCCGCGCCGCCGGCCGAGGCCGACGCCACCACGGCGCCGGAGGCGGAGGAGACCACGACCACCACGACGGCTCCCGAGGTCGCTCCCACCACGGCCACCACCGCGACGGCGCCGGCCGACGACGACCAGCTCGCGGCGGCGTCGGTCTCCTCCGGCAGCGACGGGCCCGCGGCCACCGTGGCGGTCGCGCTCGGGGCCGTCGCCATCCTCGTCGCCGTGGCCGGAGGTGGTTGGTGGGCGCTGCGGCGGCGGCCCGCCGAGACCGACGGGAGCGCGCCGTGACCCGCTCGCGACGCCGGCTCGCCGTCCCCGGCCTCGCCCTGCTCGCGGCCGTCGTGCTCGCCACGGCCGGGTGCGGGCGGGCGAGCGTGGGGTCGTCGGCCTCCGCCGGCTCCACCGCCCTGGTGCCGGTGGCCGAGGCGCCTTCGCCCGAGCTGCCCGTCACCGTGGCCTCGGCCGACGGGCGGGAGGTCACCGTCACCGACGCCGACCGCATCCTCCCGCTCTGGGGGAACCTCAACGAGATCGTGTTCACCCTGGGCCTCGGTGACCGGGTGGTCGGGCGCGACGTCGCCGCCGACTTCCCCGGCACCGAGGGCCTCCCGGTCGTGACCGATGCCCACGACGTGTCGGCCGAGTCGGCCCTGTCGCTGCACCCCACCGTGGTGTTCGCCCAGACCGACACCGGCCCGCCCGAGGCCCTGCAGCAGATCCGCGACGCCGGCGTCCCCGTGGTGCTGCTCGACCCACCCACGAGCATCGACGACATCCCCGCCCGCATCCGCACCGTGGCCGCCGCGCTCGGCGTGCCCGCCGCGGGCGAGGCGCTGGTGCAGCGCACCGAGGCCCAGATCGCCTCGGCCCGCCGGGCGATCCCCGCCGGCGACCGGCCCACCGTGGCGTTCCTCTACCTTCGGGGGTCGGCCGGGGTTTACCTGCTCGGCGGGCCCGGCTCCGGTGCCGACTCGATGATCGAGGCCGCCGGCGGCGAGGACGCCGGCACCCGCATCGGGCTGGCCAACCCCTTCACCCCGCTCACCAGCGAGGCGCTCGTGGAGGCCGCGCCCGACGTGCTGCTGCTCACCGACAGCGGGCTCGCATCCGTCGGGGGCATCGACGCGCTGCTCGCCATGCCGGGCATCGCCCAGACCCCGGCGGCCCGCGACCGCCGGGTGGTCACCGTCGACGACGGGGTCCTCTACAGCTTCGGCTCGCGCACGCCCGAGGCGCTGGCCGAGCTGATCCCCCGCATCCACGCCACGGGGCAGGGCCCGTCGTGACCGCGATCGACCAGGTGCCCGGGCGGGTGCCCGACGGTCTGCCCGACGAGCTCCCCGACCTCGAGCACGTGGTGGCCGCCGCCCGGCCCCGGGTGCGCCCGGCCACGCTCATCGTCGGCCTCGGCGTCGGCCTGGTGGTGGCCTGCCTGGCCGCCGCCGCCATCGGGGCCTACGAGGTGCCGCCGCTCGAGGTCGTCGGTTCGGTGCTGCACCGCATCGGGATCGAGGTCGGGCCGGTGCCCGTGGGCGTCGGCGAGTCGGTGCTCTGGGACATCCGGTTCCCGCGCGTGGCCCTGGCGCTGCTCGTGGGCGGGTCGCTCGGCTGTGCCGGCGCCGCCATGCAGGGCACGTTCTCGAACCCGCTGGCCGAGCCCGGCATCGTCGGAGTGTCGTCCGGCGCCGCCGTGGGCGCGGTCACGGCCATCGTCCTCGGCGTCACCGCGCTGGGCACGTGGAGCATCACCGCCGCCGCCTTCGCCGGCGGCCTCGTCACCGTGGCGGTCGTCTACCTCGCCGCCCGCGACGGCGGCCGCACCGAGGTGGTCACCCTCGTGCTCACGGGCGTCGCCGTGAACGCGCTCGCCGGTGCCCTGCTCGGGCTGTTGATGTTCGCCTCCACCGACGCGGAGCTGCGCTCGATCACGTTCTGGCAGCTCGGCAGCGTCGCCCAGGCGACGTGGCCCAAGGTCGCGGCCGTCGTGCCAGTGGCGGTGCTCGGTGGCCTCGCCGCGGTCGTGCTGGCCCCGAAGCTCGACCTGCTCGCCCTGGGCGAGCGGCCCGCCCGCCACCTCGGCGTCGACGTCGAGCGCCTGCGCCTCCAGATGCTCGTGATCGTGGCGCTGCTCACCGCCGCGGCGGTGGCCGTGAGCGGTGTGATCCTCTTCGTCGGGCTCGTCGTGCCCCACCTCGTTCGGATGCTCGTCGGCCCGGCCCACCGGGTGCTGGTGATCGCGTCCGGCCTGGCCGGCGCCCTGCTGCTCGTGGTGGCCGACCTCGTGGCCCGCACCGTCGCCGCGCCCTCGGAGATCCCCCTCGGGGTGCTCACCGCGCTCGTCGGGTCGCCGTTCTTCTTCTGGCTGCTGCGCCGCACCCGGGCCCGCCAGGGGGGCTGGGCGTGAGG
>CAMFLJ010000025.1 GCA_945957335.1 uncultured Actinomycetes bacterium
GGCCCGCTACGAGGTCGTCCCCGGCTCGCTCGACCCGGCCGCGCTGTGGCTCGACCGCATCGGCAGCGCCTGGGACCAGCGCCTCGCCCGCCTGCGCCGCCACCTCGCCGACGACTGAATGGCGCGACGCGCCGGGCGACCGATCAGCTCTTCGGTCCGCACGACGGCTGCGCCGGCGACGCGGTGACGACCACGACGTCGCCGAAGACCGTCGGTCGGCTCACCGACCCGCCCGTGCCGCCGTTGCCGCCGCTGCTGAGGTCGAGCTGCCACACGACCGCACCGGTGGCGTCGGTGGCCACCAGGTGCTGTGCCCCGTCGACCATGGCCCCGTAGCCGGTCGAGAGCGTGAGCCCACCGACCACCGGAGCGTCGGGCTGCACGTCGCCGTCCACGCTGAGCTCGAGCCGGCTGATGTCGACGAGCACCTCGTGGGCCCCCGCCGGCGGATAGGACAGCACCTCACCGGTGGCGGGGTCGAGCTCGACCTCGACCGACCGCCCCTGGAGGGGGAGCTGCGGGTTCCCGGACCCACTGCGCAGGAGGTAGTGGTCGACGAGGGGCACCGACGTGGTCCATCGCACCGACCCGGTGGCAGGATCGACCCCCCGCACCGTCGTCGTCAGCTCGCTCAGGTCGTTGCCGCACGTGTCGACCGCGACCTCGGAGGGCAGCCGCACCCCGCCCCCCGAGCCGTCGTCACGGCTGCAGCCGACCAGACCCACCGCGCCGAGGGCGAGGAGCGCGAGCACCGGCAGAGCGAGGGCGGGCGAGCTGCGGCCCCTGCGCCCGAGCCCGGCGACGTGGCCGGGCCCGGCGGCGGGGCCGGACCCGACAGCGGAGGTCTCGTCGCGCGGCATCGGGTCAGCGTGGCACACCCCGGACGCGCCGGAGGGGCGCCACTGGCGCCCCTCCGGGTGGATCGTGTCGGTGCGGCAGCGTGCGCTCAGTGCACCATCGTGCCGGTGGCGGCCAGCCGGGCGTTGGCCCGGTCGAGCGCCGCCTCGGCGTCGACGTCGTCGCCCCGCTGGATGGCGGCCTGCGCCTTCTCCTGGGCCCGACGGGCCCGGTCGGCGTCGATGGTCGACGCCAGCTCGGCCAGGTCGGAGAGGATCTTCACGTGGTCGTGGCTGACCTCGACGAAGCCCCCGTGGACCGCGGCGAGCTCGTGGCCACCCTCGGCCAGCGTGATCTCGACGGTCCAGGTGGCCAGGGCCCCCACGAACGGGGCGTGACCGGGGAGGAAGGCGATGTCGCCCCCACCCACGGTGCGGGCCCGCACCATGGACGCCTCACCCGAGAAGAGGGTGCGCTCCGGCGAGACGAGCTCGACCTCGAGCGGCATCAGGCGTTGGCCTCGAGCTCGCGAGCCTTGGCACGGGCGGCGTCGGCGTCGCCCACGTTCAGGAACGCCTGCTCGGGCAGGTCGTCGAGGTCGCCGTTGACCAGCTGCTCGAAGGACTCGACCGTGTCCTCGACGGGCACGAAGATGCCCGGCATGCCGGTGAAGACCTCGGCCACGAAGAACGGCTGGCTGAGGAACCGCTGCACCTTGCGGGCCCGGTTCACCGTGATGCGGTCCTCCTCGGAGAGCTCGTCGAGGCCGAGGATGGCGATGATGTCCTGGAGCTCCTTGTAGCGCTGGAGCACCTCCTGCACCCGGCGGGCCACGTCGTAGTGGCGCTGGCCCACGATCTCGGGGGCGAGGATGGTGGAGGTCGAGGCCAACGGATCCACGGCCGGGTAGATGCCCAGCGAGGCGATCTGGCGGGAGAGCTCGGTGGTGGCGTCGAGATGGGTGAAGGTGGTGAACGGCGCCGGGTCGGTGTAGTCGTCGGCGGGCACGTACACGGCCTGCAGCGAGGTGATGGAGCGGCCCCGGGTCGAGGTGATGCGCTCCTGCAGCTCGCCCATCTCGTCGGCGAGGGTGGGCTGGTAGCCCACGGCCGACGGCATGCGGCCGAGGAGGGTGGACACCTCGGAGCCGGCCTGCACGAAGCGGAAGATGTTGTCGACGAAGAGCAGCACGTCCTGGTTCTGCACGTCGCGGAAGTACTCGGCCATGGTGAGCGCCGAGAGGGCGACGCGGAGGCGCACGCCCGGGGGCTCGTCCATCTGGCCGTAGACCAGCGCCGTCTTGTCGATGACGCCGGACTCCTCCATCTCGATCCAGAGGTCGGTGCCCTCACGGGTGCGCTCGCCGACACCGGCGAACACCGACACACCACCGTGCTGGGAGGCGACGCGGTTGATCATCTCCTGGATGAGCACGGTCTTGCCCACGCCGGCACCGCCGAACAGGCCGATCTTGCCGCCGGCGAGGTAGGGGGTGAGGAGGTCGATGACCTTGATGCCCGTGGGGAACACCTGGGCCTTGGGCTCGAGGGTGTCGAACGCCGGGGCCTCGCGGTGGATCTCCCAATGGTCGATCTGGGCGTTCTCGTCGAGCGGCGAGTCGAGGGGCTCACCGATCACGTTGAACACGTGACCCAGCACGGCGTCGCCAACCGGCACGGTGATGCCACGGCCGAGGTTGCGCACCTCGGTGCCGCGGCGCAGGCCGTCGGTGGGCTTCATGGTGACCACGCGGACGCGGCTGTCGCCGATCTGCTGCGCGACCTCGGCCACCACGGTGACGGGCTTGCCGTCGACCTCGATGGTGAGCTCGAGCGCGTGGTTGATCTCGGGCAGGGCGCCGCGGGGGAACTCGACGTCGACCACGGGGCCGGCGATGGCGACCACCCGGCCGGTCTTCAGCTCGTTGGTGTTCTCGGTGAGAGTCATCGGTGGAGGTGGCTCCTCGGCTGGGGGCTCAGTGGGTCCCGGCCGACTTGTCGAGTCGGTCGAGGTGTTCGGGGAAGGCGTGCTCGGGAGTGAGCAGGCTGGGGATCAGCTCGTGCTTGTCGCCTTTGTCGGCGCCGAGCGCCTCCGCACCACCGACGATCTCCATGATCTCGGTGGTGATGGCGTCCTGGCGGGCCCGGTTGAGGACCCGCGAGAGCGTGGTGGTGAGGTCGTCGGCGTTGTCGGTGGCGGCCTTCATGGCCCGCTGCCGCGAGGCGTGCTCCGAGGCCGAGGCGTCGAGCAGGGCCGAGAAGAGCCGGGACTCGAGGTACCGCGGCAGGATCTCGTTGAGGATGCCCGTGGGCGACGGCTCGTACTCGAGGTCGGCCGAGGGGCCGTCGCCGGCGTCGACCGCCGGCACCTCGAGGGGGAGGAAGCGCCTGACCGCCGCCTGCTGCACACCGGCCGACAGGAACTGCGTGTAGGCCAGCTCGACGTAGGCGAGCTCGCCCGTCTCGTAGCGCCGGCGCACGGTGGCGGCGACCTCACGGGCGTTGTCGTAGGTGGGCTGGTCGGTGATCGCCTCGAAGGCGGCGTCGATGGGCATGCCCCGGAAGCGGAAGTGCTTCTGGGCCTTCTTGCCGATGACGATCAGCGAGATGTCGAGGCCCTGGGCCTGGGCCTGGGCGATCGAGCGCTCCGCCAGGCGGATCACGTTGCTGTTGTAGGCACCGCACATGCCGCGGTCGGACGTGATGATCACGAAGGCCGCGGTGCGGGCGTCGGGGTTGTCACGGAGCAGCGGGTGCTCCTTGGCGGCGCCGGCGCGGAGCAGGTCGATGATCACCGAGGTGATCTCGTCGCTGTAGGGGCGCGCCGCGTGGGCGCGCTCCTGCGCCTTGACCACGCGGGTCGCGGCGATGAGCTCCATGGCGCGGGTGATCTTCCTGATCGACTGGACGCTCTTGATCCGCGCCCGCAGGACCCGCTCCTGGCCACCAGCCATTGCTAGGCCTCGTCGGTCTCGGCTGCGGCAGCCGTCTCGGAGGGCACGAACTCGACCTTGAAGGCCTTGATCGCGTCCTCGACCGCGGAGGGGAGGTCGCCGGTGGAGCGGATCTCGTCGAGCAGCGAGCCGTAGCGGCCCCGCATGAAGTCGAGGAGGTCGGCCTCGAAGCGCTTGACGTCGTTCACCGGGATGTCGTCGAGGTAGCCGGCGGTGCCGGCGAGGACGACGACGACCTGCTCCTCGACGGGCATCGGGGAGTTGAGGCCCTGCTTGAGCAGCTCGGTGAGGCGGTAGCCACGCTCGAGCTGGGCGGCCGAGACCTTGTCGAGCTCGGAGCCCAGGGTGGCGAAGGCCTCGAGCTCGCGGAACTGCGCGAGGTCGAGCTTCAGCGTGCCGGAGACCTTCTTCATGGCCTTGATCTGGGCGGCGCTGCCCACGCGGGACACCGAGATGCCCACGTCGACGGCGGGGCGCAGACCCGACTTGAACATGTCGTCCTGCAGGTACACCTGGCCGTCGGTGATCGAGATCACGTTGGTCGGGATGTAGGCGGAGACGTCGCCGGCCTTGGTCTCGATGACCGGGAGGGCGGTCATGGAACCGGCACCGAGGTCGTCGGAGAGCTTGGCGGCCCGCTCGAGCAGGCGGCTGTGCAGGTAGAACACGTCGCCCGGGTAGGCCTCACGGCCCGGCGGGCGGCGCAGCAGCAGCGACAGCTGGCGGTAGGCCTCGGCCTGCTTGGACAGGTCGTCGTAGACGATGAGGGCGTGCTCGCCGTTGTCCATCCAGTGCTGGCCGATGGCGCAGCCGGCGTAGGGGGCGAGGTACTTGAACGGCGCCGGGTCGGAGGCCGGGGCGGCCACGACGACGGTGTACTCCATGGCGCCGTACTCGGTGAGGGTGTTCACCGTCTGCGCCACCGTGGAGGCCTTCTGGCCCACGGCGACGTAGATGCACTTCACGCCGAGGCCCTTCTGGTTCAGGATCGTGTCGACGCAGACCGTGGTCTTGCCGGTCTTGCGGTCGCCGATGACCAGCTGGCGCTGGCCCCGCCCGATGGGCGTCATGGCGTCGATCGACTTGATGCCGGTCTGGAGCGGCTCGTGCACCGGCTTGCGGCCGGTGATGCCGGGGGCCTGGATCTCCATGCGGCGCTGGGTGGCGCCCACGATGGGGCCCTTGCCGTCGATCGGCACGCCGAGGGCGTTGACGACGCGGCCGAGCATGGCGTCGCCGACCGGGATCTGGAGGATGTTGCCGGTGGCGCGCACCGGGGTGCCCTCCTCGACCGCGGCGGCGGCCTCGCCGTCGCCGAGGATGACGGCGCCGATCGAGTCCTCGTCGAGGTTCAGGGCGAGGCCGACGGTGCCGCCGACGAACTCGAGGAGCTCGTTGACGCCCACGTCCGGCAGGCCCGACACGCGGGCGATGCCGTCGCCGACCTCGAGCACGCGGCCGACCTGGGTGGCCTCGAGCGAGGGGGCGTAGCCCTCGAGGTTCTTCTTGAGGGCGGCAGTGATGTCGCCGGTGTTGATGGTGAGTTCAGCCATGGGTTCGGGTTCCTCGGGTCTCAGAACGACTCACGGAGCTGGGACAGACGCTGGCGCACGGAGCCGTCGATCACGGTGTCGCCGATCTGGGTGACGATGCCGCCGAGGACCGAGGGGTCGACGACCACCACGACCTCGACCTGCTGGCCGGTGCTCTTGGAGAGCGCGGCGGCCAGGCGCGACTTCTGGTCGTCGGAGAGCTCGACGGCCGAGCGCACCTGGGCGACGACCTTCTCGCCGGCAGCGGCGCTGCGGTTGAGGAGGCGGTCGACGATCTCGGGGAGCTCGCGCACCCGGCCGTTGGCCACCACCATCGACACCAGCGAGGTGGTGAGCGGGGTGGCCTTGCCGCCGAGGAGGTCCTCGACGATCTGCTGGCGGCGGCTGACCTCGATGTGGGGGTCGGTGAGCGCCTGGCGGAGCTCCTCGGAGCCCTCCACGGTCTGCGAGAAGCGGAAGAGCTCGTCGGTGACCTCGTTGGCGCTGCCCTCGGCCTGGATCAGGGTGAAGAAGGCGTCGGCGTACAGGTTGCTGCGATCGCTCATGAGCCCGCACCCACCCGGTTGATGTAGTTCTCGATCAGTTCGTTCTGGGTGCCGGCGTCGAGGCTGTTGGTGACGACGGCCTCGGCGGCACCGAGGGCCAGCACGCCGATCTCGGCCTGCAGGTCGTTGGAGGCCTGCGCCTTCTGGGCCTCGACGTCGGCGGTGCCACGGGCCCGCAGGTCGGCGGCGTCGGTGCCGGCCCGCTCGATGATCTGGGCCCTCACGGTGCCGGCGGTCTCGCGGGCCTCGGCGAGGATGCGGTCGCGCTCGGAGTCGGCATCGGCGATGTCGGACTCGACGGCGGCGAGCTTGCCCTCGGCCTCGCGGCGGGCGGCCTCGGCGCTCTCGAGCTCGTTGGCGATGCGCTCGATGCGGCCGTACCACATGCCCTTGACGGGCTTGAGGCCCTTCCAGAAGAAGGCGGCGACGAGGAGCAGGAAGGCGATGGAGCCCCAGATGACCTCGTTGATGTCACCAGGCAGCAGGAAGCTGTTGGCGTGGTGGGCGCCTTCCTCGGCGGCCAGGATGATGGCGTTCATTCAGGTCTCCTCGTCCCGGTCAGTTCTGCGAGCCGGCGCGGTTGACGTAGTCCTCGACGAGCTGCCCCTGGGCGGCACGGTCGAGGGGCTTCTGGACGACGGCCTCGGCGGCGCCAACGGCGATGTCGGCGATGCTGCCGCTCAGCTCGGCGCGGGCGGCGGCCTTGGCCTGGGCGATCTCGGCGGCGGCCTCCGCCTTGGCGGCGGCGACCTCGGCCTCGGCGGCGGTGATCTGGGTGCGCCGCTCGGCGTCGCCCTCGGAGCGGGCCTGCTCGATCAGGGCGACGGCCTCGGCACGGGCGCCGGCCAGCTCGGCCTCGTACTGCTCGAGCTTGGTGACCCGGGCGGTCTCGGCGGCCTCGGCGGCCTCGAGGTCGTCACGCACCTTGTCGGCGCGCTCCTGGAAGGTCTTCATGATCGGGGGCAGCAGGACGTACTTCATCAGCGCCCAGAGCAGGACGAAGACCACCAGGGCCCAGAACATCTCGTTCAGGGTCGGCAGGATGGGGTTCTTGACCTCTTTGGTGGCGTTGGCCACGTCGGTCGACGCGGTCTCGGCCAGGACCGTGATCAGAGCGAGCACTCTGGGCTCCTTGAAGCGTGCGGCGGTGTCAGGGGTGCGGTCAGGGACGCTGTCGGGCGGGAGAGCCGCCCATCCCCGCCGTGGCGGGGATGGGCGTCCAGGACACCCGACAGGAGGGTCAGACGAACTTCAGGAGGATGAAGACGACGAAGCCGATGAGGGCGAGGGCCTCGGTGAAGGCGATGCCGAGGAACATGGTGGTGCGCACCATGCCGGCGGCCTCGGGCTGGCGAGCCATGGCCTGCACGGACTGGCCGACGAGGTAGCCGATGCCGATGCCCGGGCCGAGCGTGGCGAGGCCGTAGGCGAGACCGGCCTGGCCGGCGGCGGCGATGCTCTTCTGATCGGCGGCGGGAAGCTGGTCCGCCGCGATCTGGGCGAGGATGCTCATTGGTCGTTGCTCTCCTGTTGTGGGTGTTGCGCCCCCGGCTCCCCAGGGACGACATCGGGGCGGAGGAGCGGCTGCTCCTCCGGCGAACTCAGTGCTCGGCGTGGATGGAGCTGCCGATGTACACGGCGGCGAGGATCGTGAAGATGTAGGCCTGCAGGAACGCCACCATGATCTCGAAGCCGGTGAGGGCCACGAGCATGGCGAACGAGAACGGCAGCACGATGATCAGCAGCGTGGCCGAGAACAGCGTGATGCAGAGCACCGTGAAGGTCACCAGCAGGATGTGGCCGGCGAGCATGTTGGCGAAGAGTCGGACGGCCAGCGAGAAGGGCCGCACGATGAAGGTCGAGAGGAACTCGATCGGGACCACGACGAACAGCAGCGGCCACGGCACGCCGGGGGGCGCCACGGCGCTCCAGAAGTACTTCGGGCCCTGGGCCTTGAGGCCGGCGCAGATGAAGAACAGCCAGGTGATGAGGGCGAGCACCGCCGGGCCGGCCATGCGGGCGTTGCCCGGCATGTGGAAGAACGGGATGACCTCGAAGAGGTTCGTGATGAGGATGAAGAAGAAGAGGCTCACCAGGAACGGCAGGTAGCGCAGCCCGTCCGGCCCGATGGTCTCGTTGATGATGCCGTCGCGGATGAACGCCACCGACGACTCGACCAGGTTGCGCACGCCGTGGGGCACGAGGCCCTTGCTGCGCCGGGCGAGCAGGAAGATCACCGTCGTGGCCACCAGGGCGATGACGTTGATCAGGGCGATCTTGTTGAACCCGTACCACGAGTCCTTCGGGCCGAAGAGGTTCGGCCACTCGACGAGGTTCTCGATGGGCGGGAACTCGAGTCCGAAGATCACTTGGAGGACGACTCCTTGGAGGCGGCGGTGGGCTTGAGCGCCGGGTAGGCGAGGGACAGGGAGACGTACTTCATCTCCCACATGAGGAGGCCGAGGTGGGTGCCGATGATGGTGAGGCCCATCGGGACCAGCTCCACCCAGGAGGCCTCCTTCACCAGCCAGATGGCCAGGAAGATCAGGGTGAGGCGGATGAGGTAGCCGAACAGGGCGGCACCCATCAAGAAGCCGGGCGAGATGCGCCCGGCGTAGGAGAGCATGGCGGCGGCCAGCACGAAGTTGGCCACGACGAGGGCCAGGCCGTAGGCGGTGGAGAGGGCGCCGTCGAGGCCCCAGATGAGGCCGAAGACCAGGATCAGGATCGGGCCGACGATGGCGGCCTTCTTGACCATGTCCTTGGCGATCACGCTCTCGGGCGCGGTGGCACCGATGGCGGCGAGCTCGAAGTCGGTCACTTCACCCACGGGCCGCTCTTCTCGTGCTGCTCCATCTGGGAGTTGTACGTGTAGACGACCTTGGTGACGGCCCCGACGAGGCCGAGCACGGCGAAGATGACGGTGAAGAGCGGCAGGGTGCCCAGCAGCTTGTCGATGCCGAAGCCGATGAGCGCGAGAAGCAACGGCGAGAACACGAGCTCGTAGCCGCCCGTCGTGCGGCCCATCTCCTTAGTGAGTTCGCGCCGTTGCGAAACGTTCACCGTGTGCCCTGTCGTGTCGAGACTGCCGCTCGGGGACCCCCACTCGTGCGGGCCCAGCCGTGCGCCAGAAGATCCACCACGGCGATGCCGTGACTTTGTGAAGCGGTTCCCAAACTACGCGAGACCGTCAAGATCCCGCAAATTCCGCCGATGGCCCGGGGACTACACCTCGTCGTCGCCCGCCGGCGGTGCGGACGGGCGGTGCGAGACCGGGCCGACGACCTGGGGATCCGACGGTGGCTCGCCCTCATCATCGCTCAGATCGGCCCCGTCGCGCTTCGTCCGCAGCCCCGGGTGCAGGAACATGTAGAGCGACAGGAGGATGGCGGCGATGCCGAACGGCACGAGGCCGTCGCCCGCGCCGCTGTAGATCGGGTAGAGCACGACGCCCGAGAGCAGCGCGGTCCAGGCCCACAGGATGAACACGCTGCGCCGGTGCCCGTGGCCGAGGCGCATGAGCCGGTGGTGCAGGTGGCCCTTGTCGGCGGTGGAGATGCCGGTGCGGCTGCGCGCCCGGCGGATGATCGCGAAGAGCATGTCGAAGATCGGCACGCCGAGGATCACCAGCGGGATCAGCACCGGGGCGAAGAAGAAGAACGAGCTGCCCGAGAAGCTGCGGTCGGTGCGGCCGCCGACCACCATCGTCGACGCGGCCATCAACAGCCCGAGCAGGAGCGCGCCGCCGTCGCCCATGAAGATGCGCGCCGGGTGGATGTTGTGGGGCAGGAAGCCGAGGCAGGCCCCGAGGGTGAGGATGGCGATGAGGGCGCCGATGTTGTCCGGCCGCAGGATGCCCTCGTTGCCGAGCTCGACGGAGTAGAGGAAGAAGGCACCGGCGGCGATGGCCACGATGCCGCCGGCGAGGCCGTCGAGGCCGTCGATGAGGTTGATGGCGTTGCACATGCCCACGACCCACAGCACCGACAACAGGTAGGACCAGTCGCTCGAGAGCACGAACACCCCGAGGAACGGCACGCGGAACACGAGCATCGAGATGCCGGAGATCACCAGCACGCTCGCCGCCAGCACGATGCCCGCGACCTTGGCGGGGGCCGAGACCTCGCGGAGGTCGTCGATGGCCCCGACGCCCACGATCAGCACGGCGGCCAGCACCAGGCCGATGGGCTCGGTGCTGCTCTCGAAGACGGCGTCGAACGACCCCATCGACCACGCCACGAGCATGCCGACGAGGAGGCCCACCAGCATGCCGATCCCGCCGAGGGTGGGCGTCGGCCGCTTGTGCACGCGCCGCTCGTCGGGCTTGACCACCGCGCCGATCCGGAACGCCAGCTTCCGGACGAGGAACATGGACGCGAACGTGCTGGCCACCACGGCGGCCAGCACGATCCCGTAGGCGCCGATGCTCGGCACGGTGGGCAGTGCCCCCTACGCGTACGGCGTGAACTTGGAGCAGAGCGTGGCGACGTCGTCGCGCACCGACGCCAGCTCGGCGTCGTCGGTGCGGCCCCGCAGGGCCCGGGCGATGAGCGAGGCGATCTCGGCCATCTCCGGCTCGGTCATGCCCTGCGTGGTGACCGCCGGGGTGCCGATGCGCACGCCGCTCGTGACGAACGGCGAGCGGGGGTCGTCGGGGATCGTGTTCTTGTTCAGGGTGATGCCGGCCTGGTCGAGCACCGCCTGGGCCTCCTTGCCGGTGAGCTCGGCGTCGAAGGCGCGCAGGTCGACCAGCAGCAGGTGGTTGTCGGTGCCGCCCGACACGAGGCGGAAGCCCTCGGTGGCCAGCGCCTCGGCCAGCGCCCCACCGTTGCGGACGATCTGGGCCGCGTAGTCCTTGAACCCGGGCAGCGAGGCCTCGCGGAAGGCAACGGCCTTGGCCGCCACGACGTGCTCGAGGGGGCCGCCCTGCAGACCGGGGAAGATCGCCTTGTCGATGGCCGGGCCCAGCTCGGCGGTGGTCAGGATGCAGCCGCCACGAGGCCCGCGCAGGGTCTTGTGCGTGGTGAAGGTGACGATGTCGGCGATGCCGACCGGGTTCGGGTGGGCGCCACCGGCGATGAGCCCGGCGATGTGGGCGGCGTCGAACATGAACAGCGCCCCGACCTCGTCGGCGATCGAGCGGATCACGACCGGGTCGATGATGCGGGGGTAGGCGGTGGCCCCGGCGATGATCATCTTCGGGCGCTCGCGCAGGGCGACCTCGCGCATGGCGTCGTAGTCGATGCGCTCGTCGGACGGCGTCACGCCGTAGGCCACGAAGTCGTAGTAGCGGCCCGAGATGTTCACCGGCGAGCCGTGGGTGAGGTGGCCGCCGTGGTCGAGCGACATGCCCATGACCTTGTCGCCCGGGTCGAGGACGGCGAGGTAGACGCCGAGGTTGGCGTTGGCGCCCGAGTGGGGCTGCACGTTGGCGTGCTCGGCACCGAAGAGCGCCTTCACGCGCTCGCGGGCGATGTCCTCGATCTCGTCGACGACCTGGTTGCCGCCGTAGTAGCGCTTGCCCGGGTAGCCCTCGGAGTACTTGTTGGTGAGCACCGAGCCGGTGGCCCGCATCACCGCCGGCGACGTGAAGTTCTCCGAGGCGATGAGCTGCAGCGTGGTGTTCTGCCGCTGCTCCTCTTCCTCGATGAGCCCGAAGAGCTCGCGGTCGTCGTCGGCGGGCCAAGGCATGTCAGGACTCCTGGTTGGCGGTGGTGGAGGTGAGGTGGGAGGCGGCCGGCAGCGGCGCGACGAGCCGGGCGACGGCCATCGCCAGCTGCTGGATCTCGTCGGCGGAGCGCTCGTAGCCCGAGCGGGGGCCGCCGATCGGGTCGACGACGTCGTCGGCGCGGTCGTCGCCGAGCAGCTCCTGCGGGCTGCGCCCCTCGTGGACGCGGGCGAGGAAGGTGGCGAGGTCCTCGTCGGGGCGGCGGCCACCGACGGCGGCGGCGCGGCGGACGAGCTCCTTGGGGGTGAACGTGCGCCCGAAGGCCTCGGGGCTCATGAGCACGATCTCGCGCAGGTGCTCGCGGGCGAGCGGGAGGACGAGGTCGGCGCCGGCGACCAGCTCGGGGTCGAGGCGGCGGCTGGCGTGGGCGGTGAGGTCGTGCCCGCGGTCGGCGGCGGCTTCGACGACCTCGCGGACGGCGCCGCGGCCGTCGGCCAGGGTGCCGGCCGAATGGACGTGGGCGCCGGCCCCGCGGGCGCGCAGCTCGGAGCCGAGGAACACCTCGAGCAGCGGTGAGCGGCACATGTTCGCGGTGCAGACACAGAGCACGTCGATGGGCCGAGTGTAGTGACGGCCCCCCGGCGGCTCGCCGCCCGGCAACGGGTACGGTCCCCCGCCATGCCCGCCGGTCTCGATCCCCGCCTGCCCGTGCTCGTCGGAGTGGGCCAGGTCACCGTCCGCCCCGACCGCGGCGAGGCGTCGCTCGAGCCCGCCGAGCTGATGGCCGAGGGCCTGCGCCGGGCGGAGGCCGACAGCGGCGGGTCGGGCCTGCTGGCCTCGTCGGCGTCGCTGCGCACGATCAGCGAGCTCAGCTGGCGCTACCGCAACCCGGCGCTGGCGGTGGCCGGGCGCCTCGGCATCCACCCGGCCCACCTGGCCACGAGCGTCGTGGGCGGGAACCTCGTCGGCGTCACCGTCGCCCGGGCGGCCGCCCAGATCCAGGCCGGAGAGGTCGACGTGGTCGCGGTGTGCGGCGGCGAGGCCACCCGCTCGCGCTCGCTCCTGCGCAAGGAGGGCCGCGAGCCGGCGTGGGAGGTGCAGGCCGAAGACGTGCCCGAGCCCGACCGCATCGGCCTCGACCGCCCCCTGGTGAGCGACCTCGAGAGCGCCCGCGGCGTCCGCCTGCCCGTGAACGTCTACCCGCTCTTCGAGGTGGCGCTGCGGGCCCGGCTCGGGCTCGGCGTCGAGCAGCACCGGCGCCGCATCGGTCGCCTGTGGTCGGCGTTCTCGGAGGTGGCAGCGGGCAACGCCCACGCCTGGATCCGCGAGCCGCTCGGCCCCGACGAGATCGCCACGCCGTCGGCCACCAACCGGATGATCTCGTTCCCGTACACGAAGCGCCTGTGCTCGAACAACCAGGTCGACCAGGGCTCGGGCCTGCTGCTGTGCTCGGTCGAGGCGGCCGAGCGGGCCGGCGTGCCCCGCGAGAACTGGGTGTTCCTGCACGCCGGCACCGAGGCCGTCGACCACTGGAACGTGTCGAACCGCGCCGACCTGTGCTCGTCGCCCGCACTCCGCCTGGCCGGGCGCGACGCCTACGCCCTCGCCGGCGTCGGGCCGCTCGAGATCGACCACGTCGACCTCTACTCGTGCTTCCCGGCGGCCGTGCAGATCGGCGGCATCGAGCTGGGCCTGGTGCCCGCCGACGGCTCGGCCGACGGCACCGAGTGGGGCGGGATCGGGGCCGCGCAGCCGCTCACCGTCACCGGCGGCATGACCTTCGCCGGCGGGCCGCTCAACGACTACACGAGCCATGGCATCGCCACCATGGCCGGGGTGCTGCGGGCCGAGCCCGGCGCCGTCGGGCTGTGCACCGCCAACGGCGGCTACACCACCGAGCACGCCGTGGTGATCATGTCGACCGAGCCGCCGCGGGCCGGCGCCTACCGCCACTCCGAGCCCCAGGCCGAGGTCGACGCGCTCCCCCGCGTCGAGCTCGACGACGGGTGGGTCGGGCCCGTCACCGTCGAGAGCGCCACGGTGCCCCACGACCGCGAGGGGCCCACCCACGTGCTGCTCGCCGCCCGCACCCCCGGCGGGCAGCGCACGTGGTGCACCTCGACCGACCCCGCGCTCGTCGAGGCGGCCGAGACCACCGAGCTGGTCGGCCACGCCGCCCACCGCGCCGCCGACGCCACCCTCGAGCTCACCTGACCGACCCCGAACCGGTAGGGCCACGCGCTGCCCTGACCGAACGGAACCCAACCAGTTCGAGCAGAGGCGATCAGGTGTGGGGGGTGTTGGCCTTGAGGCGGGCGGCGAGCAGGGCCTTGACCCGCTCCTCGGCCTTGGGCATCTCGGCCAGCAGCTCCTTGAACGAGCGGTTGTCGAAGGCCAGGAGCCGCACCGGCGTCTCGGCCACCACGCTGGCGCTGCGGGGCGTGCGCTCGACCAGCGCCATCTCGCCCACCATCGAGCCGGGGCCGAGGGTGACGACGTGCTCGTCGCCCACCCACACGCCGGCGTAGCCGACCTCGATCACGTAGCACTCGGTGCCGACGCGGCCCTGGTCGATGAGCAGCGCCCCCGCCTCGGCCTCGACGTCGGTGGCCAGCTCGGCCACCCGGTCGAGCTCGGCGTCGCTGAAGCCCTCGAAGAACGCCAGCCCCCGGAGCCGGCCGGCGGCACCGTCGGCCTTGCTGCGCTTCCCGAACACCATCTCGTCCTCCGGTCCGTGGGGCAGGTCGTCGGCGACGGGCCCCCACCGCGCCGCCGGTGATCGTAGGCGAGTACCTTCCGGGCGTGACCGGAGAATCGACCGTCTCGGAGCTCTTCGACCCCACGGCCTGGCGGGCCGTGCCCGGGTTCGAGGACCTCACCGACATCACCTACCACCGCGCCGTCGACCAGGGCACGGTGCGCGTGGCCTTCGACCGGCCCGAGATCCGCAACGCCTTCCGGCCCCACACGGTCGACGAGCTGTACCGGGTGCTCGACCACGCCCGCCAGACCAGCGACGTCGGCTGCGTGCTGCTCACCGGCAACGGCCCCTCCCCCCGCGACGGCGGCTGGGCCTTCTGCTCCGGCGGCGACCAGCGCATCCGGGGCAAGGACGGCTACCGCTACGCCGAGGGCGAGACCGCCGAGTCGATCGACCCCGCCCGCAGCGGCCGGCTGCACATCCTCGAGGTGCAGCGCCTCATCCGGTTCATGCCCAAGGTCGTCATCTGCGTGGTGCCGGGCTGGGCGGCCGGCGGCGGCCACAGCCTCCACGTGGTGTCCGACCTCACCCTGGCCAGCGAGGAGCACGCCCGCTTCAAGCAGACCGACGCCGACGTGGCCAGCTTCGACGGCGGCTTCGGCTCGGCCTACCTGGCCCGCATGGTCGGCCAGAAGTTCGCCCGCGAGATCTTCTTCCTCGGCCGCACCTACACCGCGCAGCAGATGTTCCAGATGGGCGCGGTCAACGAGGTCGTGCCCCACGCCGAGCTCGAGAAGGTCGCCCTCGAGTGGGGCGCCATGATCAACGGCAAGAGCCCCACCGCCCAGCGGATGCTGAAGTTCGCCTTCAACCTCGTCGACGACGGCCTGGTGGGCCAGCAGCTCTTCGCCGGCGAGGCCACCCGCCTCGCCTACGGCACCGACGAGGCGGCCGAGGGCCGCGACTCGTTCCTCGAGAAGCGCGACCCCGACTGGTCCGACTACCCCTGGCACTTCTGACCGGAACGCCCGGTCAGCAGGTCGTGGCGATGTACCCGCGCACGGCCGTGACCGCCTGGCGCACGTCGGGCGGGAAGTTCTCGACGTCCTTGGTGTCGGGGTCGTCGGTGATGGCGCCCGAGGCGAGGTACGCCCGGTAGGTCGCCACGTCGCCCGCGATCTCCGGCGGCGCCACCGCCAGCAGCGCCTCGACGGCGGCGAGGTTGGCGGGCGAGCCCACGTAGGACTCGGGGACCTCCTTCGGCCCCGCGTCCACGAGCACGCAGAACTGGCTGGATCCCCCGTCGGGCACCTCGGTCGTGGTCGTCGCCGGGGCCCCGCCCGACGCGGTCCCCGAGCTGCACCCTCCGAGCCCCGCCGCACCGCACGCGACCAGGACCGCCGCCACCGCCATCGCTCTCCGCACCGCCCCACACTGGCACGGCCGCCGGCCCGCAGGCGGTGGGTCAGCCGATGACGACGGCGGCCACGCCGGCGAAGGCGCACACCACGCCGGTGACCTGCTCCCGCGACAGGCGCTCGGCGTGCAGGCGACGGGCCAGCAGCACGGTGGCCACGGGGTAGAGCGACGCCAGCACCGCGATGACCGCGAGCGGGCCGCTGCGCGACGCCACCGCGAACAGCCCGTTGGCGGTGATGTCGCCCGTGCCCACCGCGCCGAGCGGGACCAGGTGGCGTCGGGCCGGTCGCCGCGGCGCCCGGGTGACCGCCACGATCAGGGCGAGCACCACCACGTAGACGAGGCGCTGGCACAGCAGGGTGGACACCGAGCTCGTCTCCGAGCCGTAGGCCAGGCCCACCAGCGAGAGCCCGATGAAGAGCGCGGCCGTCAGGGCCCACAGGATCGGGCGGTGCCCGCCGGTGCGGAACTCGCGCAGGTGGGGCCCGCCGGCCAGGACGATGCCGACCACGGCGGCCACGATGCCGACGACCTGGAGGGCCGACAGCACGTCGCCGGTGGCCACACCCACCAGCACCGGCACCAGCACCGAGGTCGACGAGATCGGCGCGACCACGCCCATGACCCCGGTCGAGAGCCCCTGGTAGAGCGCCGTCAGGCCGATGGCGCCGGCCACGCCGGCGAAGAGCCCCCACCCCATGGTGGCGCCGTCGAACACGAGGTCACCGCTCACCACGGCCACCACCGCGAGCAGCGGCAGGGCGATCAGGGTGGACCACAGCATCACCGTCGAGGGCGCCAGCTCCTTCGACGTGTTGGCCCCGACGAAGTCGGCACTTCCCCAGATCAGGGAGGCGACGAGGGCCATGACCACGGGCATGCCGAATGCTAGGCGCGCCGATGACCCACCCCCGACGGGGGGCGGTGCCGTAGGTTCGCGCTCAGGTCGGAGGGCGAACCGGCCGACGGAGAGGGTCTATGGCGTCCGTGCGATGCCCCGGCTGCGGGGCCAAGAACCCGGAGGGATCGGTCAAGTGCCGCCTGTGCGGCTACGACCTGCGCGGCCACTCCGAGCTGCCGATGAGCCAGCCCAAGGCGGGCAGCGCCCAGCTGCGCAGCGGCGGGCTGAAGGGCGTGGTGCTGATGGCGGTGCTCGCCGTCGCCGCCATCGTGCTCGCCGGCGTGCTGCTCGGCGTCCTGCCCGGGGGCGACGTGATCACCAACCTCCGCAACAAGGTCCCGGCCATCGCGGCCAAGAGCAGCGACGGCTGGGAGGAGTTCACCGAGCCGGCGGCGAACTTCAAGGCCACCATGCCCGTCGACCGCACCCAGCAGCAGGTGCCGTTCCAGTGGAGCACCTCGGGCACGGCCGACCAGTGGGTGAGCACCCTCGGCCCCGACTCCAACCCCGACACCACCCTCGCCGTGGGGTGGGCGACGATCCCCGTCGACCCCAGCCAGACCGCGGCGGCGCGGCTCACCTCCACCTCGATCGCCTGGGCCGGGTCGATGGGCGGCAAGGTCACCAAGAGCGACGAGACCTCGCTCCAGGGCCAGCCCGCGCTGCTCGTCCAGATCGAGGGGATGAAGAACGCCAAGGGCGACCTGGTCACCGTGCGGGCGCTGCTCGTCGAGCGCGGCGACACCCTCTACGTGCTGTCGTCGAGGTCGGTCTACCCCGACCACCCGCAGTTCGACCGGCTGATCAACGGCTTCTCGATGCTCTGAGGCCCTTCGCCTCGTCGCCCCGACGCCCCGCCGTCAGGGCGCGACCCGGGCGACCACGGCGCGGTCGCGCCCGGCCAGGTCGGGGCGCACCTCGGCCTCGACGAAGCCCGCCGCCAGCGCGAGCTCGACCACCACGCCGGCCTGACGGGGATCGAGCTCGAGCACCAGCGCACCGCCGGGGGCGAGCCACCGCGGCGCCTCGGCGACGAGCACCCGGAGGTCGTCGAGCCCGTCGGCCCCGGCGAAGAGGGCCGACGCCGGCTCCCAGTCGAGGACCGACGCCGGCAGCTCGTCACCGGTCGGCACGTAGGGCGGGTTCGAGGCGATCACGTCGATTGCGCCCGCCAGCTCCGCCGGCAGCGCCGCGAACCACCCGCCCTCGGCCACGCGGACCCGGGTGGCCGGGCGGCCCAGCCCGACCAGGTTGGAGCGGGCCACCGCCAGGGCGTCGGGCGAGGCGTCGGTGAGCCAGACCTCGACCCACTCGCGCTCCGCGGCGAGCGCCAGGCCGATGGCCCCCGAGCCGGTGCCGAGGTCGACGGCGACCGGCACCCGCCCGGCCGCGGTCGCCGCGGCGCGGCAGCGGTCGAGCTCGTCGAGGGCGTAGCCGGCCACGACCTCGGTCTCGGGCCGCGGGATCAGCACCCGGCGGTCGACGAAGAGGTCGAGCGTGCGGAACGCCCAGCGACCGAGCACGTACTGCAGCGGCTCGCCGGTGAGGCGCCGCTCGAGCATGGCGTCGAAGTGGGCGACCCCCCGCTCGGTGGCGGCCTCGTCGAGGCCGAGCACGTAGTCGGAGCCCTCGTTGCCGCTGGCCCGCTCGACGATCCAGCGGGCCTCCAGCGCGGGAGCGGTGCCCTCCAGCGCGGGCTCGGCGGCCAGGCGGCGCTCGGCCTCCGCGGCCAGCATCCGCCACGAGACCGCCCCCTCGGGCAGGTCGGGCGGGGTCACGCCTCGTCGTCGCCGAGCTGCCGGCGCCGCTCGTCGGCGACGAGGGCGTCGACGACCTCGTCGAGCTCACCGGCCAGCACCTTGTCGAGCTTGTAGATCGTGAGCCCGATGCGGTGGTCGGTGACCCGGTTCTCCTTGAAGTTGTAAGTGCGGATCTTCTCGGAGCGGCCCCCACCGCCGGTCTGGGCCTTGCGGGCGCCGGAGGCCTCGGCCGCCTGGCGCTCCTGCTCGGCCTGCAGCAACCGGCTGCGCAGCACCCGCAGCGCCTTCTCGCGGTTCTGGATCTGGCTCTTCTCGTCCTGCATCGACACCACCACGCCCGTGGGCAGGTGGGTGATGCGCACGGCCGAGTCGGTGGTGTTCACCGACTGCCCGCCCGGGCCCGACGACCGGTAGACGTCGATGCGCAGGTCGTTCGGCGAGATCTGGACGTCGACCTCGTCGGCCTCGGGCAGCACGGTGACGGTGGCCGACGACGTGTGGACGCGGCCCTGGCTCTCGGTGACGGGCACCCGCTGCACCCGGTGCACGCCACCCTCGTGCTTCATCCGGCTCCACACCCGGTCGCCGAGGAGCCGGAACGTGATGTCGCTGTAGCCGCCCATGTCGGACTCCTGGGCGTCCATCACGTCGAGCTTCCAGCCCATCCGCGAGGCGTAGCCCTTGAACATCTCGAAGAGGTCGCGGGCGAAGAGGTTGGCCTCCTCACCGCCCTCCGCGCCCCGGATCTCGACGATGACGTTGCGCTCGTCGTTGGGGTCGGTGGGGAGCAGGAGGACCTTGATCTCCTCGTCGAGGCGGGCGATGTCGGCCTCGGCGGTGTCGATCTCGCCCTTCAGCAGCTCGCGGTCGTCGGCGTCGGCCTCGGTGTACATCTCGCGGGCGGCGGCGAGGTCGTCGGTGGCCTGGCGGAGGTCCTGCAGGCGCCCCACGAGCGCACCGAGGTCGCGGTAGCGACGGCTCAGCTCGGTGTAGCGGGGCTGGTCGGAGATCACCGCCGGGTCGGCCAGCAGCCGCTCGACCTCGCCGTGCTCGCGCTCGAGGTCGGGCAGGCGGTCGAGCATCGTCACGGGGTCTCGCTCTCGTTCGGGGCCCGCCAGTCGCCGGGCACCGCCACCACGTCGGCGGGGTCGAGGAGGGTGGCGGCGAGGCGGCGGGTGACCGGATGGTCGTCGCGCTCGGGGACCACGATCACCAGGCGGGCCGAGGGATCGAGGGCGAGGCGGGCGTCGGCTCCGGCGGGCACGACGTCGAGGTCGATGCCGACGGAGCAGGCGACGACCACCGTACGGCCGTCGGCACCGGTGCCGACGGCGATCGAGGCCCCCACGTCCTTCACGCTGTCGCGCGGGATGGTGGGCTCGGCGGGCGCGAGGTGGTCGAGGCCGACCAGCGAGGGGTCGGCGATGACCCGCCACCGCAGCCAGCCCTCGGGGGCGAGGCGGTGCAGGGCGTGGGTCTCGGCGTCGTGGCGGCGCCACGTGTCGACGCTGTCGACGACCGACGCCAGCGCCTCCGGGGTGGGGAGGTCGCCGTGCACCATGGAGAAGGCCTCGCGGTCGTGGCGGCCCACGCCGACCTCGACCCGGGCGGCGCCGTCGTCGCCCACGACCACGCGTGCCACCTCGAGGCCACGGATCTCGCCTCGGATCTCGCC
>CAMFLJ010000026.1 GCA_945957335.1 uncultured Actinomycetes bacterium
TCGAACACATAACACAACACAGGTGTTGCCGCCCCAGTACACCGAGGTGCTGGAGGACGCCCGACGCCATGCCCTCGACCGGCTGGTCCAGAACACCCTGCTCATGGGGGCCAACGGCGTGATCGGCATGCGCTTCGACTCCACCGAGATCGGCGGCAACATGAGCGAGATCGTCGCCTACGGCACCGCCGTGGTGCTCACGCCGGACCCGGGATCGCCCGGGTGATCGTCTTCCTCCTCGTCGTGATCCTCCTCGTGGTGCTGTTCGTCACCACCTGGACGGTCCGGCGCCACGGCGAGGCCGACCAGGCCCATGACAGCTGGAGCGCGACCGACGAGCGCTTCGTCGACCCGAGCACCGGCCGCACCATGCGGGTCTACCTGGGGCCCGACGGCACCCGGCACTACGTCCCGGACCAGAGCTGACGGCTCGCCCTCGGGTTCAGCCGGGAAGGCGCGCCTTGCCGGCGAGTGCCGCCCGCACCTCGGGCACGAAGAGGCCGGGAACCTCCATGGCGGCGAAGTGGCCGCCGTGGGGGATGTCGGTCCAGCGCTCCAGGGCGTAGGAGGCCTCGACCCACGAGCGGGGCATCTTGGTGATCTCGCCGGCGAAGTTGGCCACCGCGGTTGGGGTGTCGACGAATCCCTGCGGCAGGGCGTTCGCCCCGGCCTGGCGGGTCTCCCAGTAGAGGCGGGTCGACGACGTGCCGGTCCCCGTCACCCAGTAGGCGGTGATGTTGGTGAGCAGCTGGTCCTTGGTGAACGACCGCTCGACGTCGCCGTCGCAGTCGCTCCAGTCACGGAACTTCTCGACGATCCACGCCGCGAGCGCGGCGGGCGAGTCCTCCAGCCCGTAGCCCAGGCTCTGCGGCTTGGTGCCCTGGATCTCCTGGTAGCCGGTGCCGGTGAGCCGGAAGGCGTGCATCTGCTCGAGCGCCCGCTTCTCGGCCTGGCTCAGCTCGGGCCGCTCGCCCTCGGGCGGCCGGGCCACCACGAAGTTGAGGTGCAGCCCGACGCACGACGGGTCGAGGTCGGCCACGTTCGAGCACACCACCGAGCCCCAGTCGCCGCCCTGGGCGACGTAGCGGCCGTAGCCGAGCTCCCCCATGATCTCGGCGAAGGCCTGGGCGATGAGCCGGGGGGTCCACCCTCGCTCGGCGGTCGGGCCCGAGAACGTGTAGCCGGGCAACGATGGGGCCACCACGTGGAACCCCTGGCTCGGGTCGCCGCCGTGCGAGCGAGGGTCGGTGAGCGGGCCGAGCACGTCGAGGAACTCCACGATCGACCCGGGCCAGCCGTGCACCAGCAGCAGCGGCGTGGCATCGGGCTCCGGCGAGCGGGCGTGGATCATGTGGATCCGCTGGCGCCGGTAGGTGGTGGTGAGCTGCTGCCACCCGTTGATGCGGGCCTCGGCCGCCCGCCAGTCGAACTCGTCGGCCCAGTAGGCAACCAGCTCCTGCAGATAGGCGAGGTCGGTGCCCTGCTCCCACCCGATGCCGTCGACGGCGTTCGGGAAGCGGGTGCGCCGCAACCGGTCGCGCAGGTCGTCGAGGACCTCGTCGGCGACGTCCACCCGGAACGGCTCGAAGCTCAGCACGGCGTCGAGCGTAGGAGGGAGGGCCGTCCTCTCGCCGGAGATCAGATGGTGACCACGGCCTTGCCCACCACCGACCCCGACGCCAGGTGGTCGACGGCCGCAGCCGCCTCGGCCAGGGGCCAGGTCCGCTCGACGAGCGGGGTCACCTGGCCGGCCAGCACCATCTCGCGCAACACGGCGATGTCGGCGCCGTCCTCCTTCGCCACGAAGAACCGCATCGACTGACCGACGAAGGGTGACCACAGGGCGGCCCGCACCTGGCGGTCGATGCCGCCGATCAGGCGACCTCCGCCCTCGCCCCCGACGATCACCAGCCGGCCGTGCTCGGCGAGACGGCTCCGAAGGGTGCGCAGAGGAGCGTTGCCACCGCCGTCGAGGATCACGTCCCACCGCTCGTCCCGCCGCCACCAGTCCTCCCGGGTGCGGTCGATCACCTCGTCGGCCCCGAGGCGGCGCACGACGTCGGCCCGCTCACCCCGGCACACGGCGGTGACGTGGGCGCCCTTCGCCCTGAGCACCTGGAGCAGGTACGAGCCGACCCCACCGGAGGCGCCGATCACGAGCACGCGGTCGCCGGGCTCGACCCGGGCGTGGTCGCGCACGGCCTGGAGCGCGGTGAGGCCCGAGATCGACAGCGCCGCGGCGGCCTCGGGCGCCAGCGACGACGGGCGGGCCACGAGCTTGGCCGCCCTGGCCACGGCGTACTCGGCGAAGGTCCCGCCACCGATGCCGAACACCTCGTCGCCGACGGTGACCGTGTCGACGCCCTCGCCCAGCGCCACCACCGTGCCCGCGACGTCGCGACCGGGGATCGGCTGCCGCGGCCGCCGCAGCCCGAGCACGGGGCGGACCATGAGCGGCAGCCCGGCCATGAGGTGCCATGTGCCGGCGTCGACACCGGCGGCCCGCACCCGCAGCAGCACCTCACCCTTTCCCGGTCGGGGCACCGGCACCTCCGCCGGGCGGACCACGTCGGCCGCCACCTCGCCGTAGCGGTGCTGGGTCACCGCCGCCATGGTTCCGGGCACCTGCTCGTCGCCGTTCGCCTCGCTCCTCGCCACGATCTCCACCCTCTGACCTCGCTCGCTCGACTTACGGTGTAAGGCACCGTAAGCTTACGCCGTAAGTCCGTCAAGGGCGCAGCCGTCGAGGGAGCACCGGTGACCCCACCCCGCAGCACTCCACCCCGCCCGCCGCTCTCTCGTGAGCGCGTCCTGGCGGCCGCCGTCGAGATGGCCGACCGGGGCGGGCTCGACGGCCTCACCATGCGCAAGGTCGGCGAGGCACTCGGCGTCGAGGCCATGTCGCTCTACAACCACGTGGCCAACAAGGGCGACCTCCTCGACGGCATGGTCGACGTGGTCTTCGCCGAGATCGACCTCCCGACCGACCCGGCCATCGGGTGGAAGGAGGCCATGCGCACCCGATGCCGCAGCGCCCGGGAGGTGCTGCACCGCCACCCGTGGGCCATCAGCCTCATGGACTCCCGCCACACACCCGGCCCCGCCAACCTCGGCCACCACGACGCCGTGCTGGGCGTGCTCATCGACGCCGGGCTCTCGCTCCCCCTCGCCGGCCACGCCTACGCCACCCTCGACAGCTACACCTACGGCTTCGCCCTGCAGGAGTCGGTGATCCCGGTGACCGATGCGGCCGACACGGCCCGGTTCGCCTCGGAGGTCCTCGACGCCCAGGCCGAGGGGGCCTACCCGAACATGGCCCGCTTCACCGCCGAGTACGTGATGGCCGGCGACTACGAGTTCGCGGCCGAGTTCGAGTGGGGACTCGACGTGGTGCTCGACGGCATCGAGCGGGCGGTGGTGGCGCAGCGCAGGAGCCGGCGCCCGCGGGCTCGCTGAGCGGAGCCCGAATCGATCGGCGTCAGGCGGCGAGCTCGACCTTCTCGATCAGCTCGTCGAGCCGCTGCTTCAACGCCTCGGTGTCGGCGTGGCCGTCGCCCAACCGCAGCCGGGCCCGCACGACCTCGCGGTGCAGGTCGGTGACCTCGGGCTCGTCGTAGGCCGACCACTGGTGCACGACGTCGCGGTCGCGCACGAGGGGGAGGGCGGGACGGGAGGTGGTGGCCACGGGGAGGAGCGGGAGCTGGTCGTCGTGGCCCGGTGGTCGGTACCGGCGTTCGGTGCCGTCGGGGAGGGTGAGCACGTAGGTGCCGTCGGGCTCGATCCGGTCGGTCCAGCCCTTGGCGTGGTGGTCGAGGTGGCAGAACCCGCACTTCGGCACGCCGTTGGCGATGTCGGTGCAGCCGCCGGCGTCCCACGGCTCGACGTGGTGGAGGTGGGTGAGGTGCGGTGGCGCCCCGCAGGTGGCGCAGCCCTTCCAGAGGGCGAGCAACGCCTTGCGCTGGGCGGCGCTGAACGTGCGGACCGAGCGCCCGAGGTGGAGGGGACGGCCCTCGGCGGTGAGGAGCAGCTCGAGCACGCCGCCGGACGCCGCGGCGGCGACGAGGGCACCGGTGACCGGTGCCCCAGCCAGCGTGGTGGCGGCGGGCGCGTCTCCGTCGAAGGCCTGCGTGAACAGGCCCCGCTCGAGCTCGCCGAGGTGGGGGTGGTCGGCCAGGAAGTCGGCGAGGTCGTCGGCTGTGCGCACGCCAGCACCGGTGAGCCACGCCTCGAAGAGGGTGCGCACGTCGGCGACCACGGTGAGGTGCTCGCGCCGGCGGTTCGAGCCGTCGTCGTCGAGGGTCTCGAGGTAGGTGCGGGCGATCTCGACCCAGGCGTCGGCGCGGCGCCGTGCCGGGCTGCGCGTCTCGCCGGGGGCGTCGGGGCGGGTGGCGGCGACGAGCGCCTGCTCGACGATCGAGCCCGTGTCGGCGTCGAAGTGGCCGTTCACCACGAGCTCGTGGTCGAGGCTCCGGGCGGCCGACAGCTCGCGCTCGGGCTCGGGCGCCGCCTCGGGCCGTCCGTCCTCGGCGGCTTCGCGCTGCGCCGCGTCGTCGGCGTGGTCGACCCAGCGCGACACGACCCGCGAGGTCTGGGTGGCGGTGAGCGGGGCCAGGATCTCGATGGTGTCGGCGAGGGTGGCGGCGAAGCGGGCGACGTGGCGGTCGGGCACGAGGCGGCAGGCCAGCGACACCTGGGTGCCGGTGACCACGCCGGTCCGCCACGCCTTGCCCAGCTCGGGCCACTCGGCCAGTCGCCGGGCCTCCTTGGCGTGCACGCGTGACGCCTGGACCGTCATGCCACAGCGGTGGCGGAGGAAGGCGGCGGTGTCGGGGTACCCGTCGAGGACCGCCTGCTGGGTGCGGGCGTACTCGGCTTCGGCCTCGACGACCTTGGCCGTGAGGGCGTCGAGGACTTCACGGGCCTGGACCATGGCATCCGCGTGGACGGGCACACGGAGGCCGTCGACGAGCCCACGAAGCTCCTGGAGCTGCCCTGTGCCTCCCCCCGTTCCCATGCCGTGAACCCTATCGCACACCAGTTCGATCTACAACCCCTTTGCGGTCAGAAATGTCAGGAAATCATTGGGTTTTCGTTCGTTGTCACCGTGCGCGCCGAGGCCATCACCGACCGGCGCGGCCACCGGAGCACCACCCGTCCACATCCCGGCCGTTAGCGTCCCTGCCCGACGCCCGACGGCGTCGGGGGCGACCGAGGGAGACGCATGCGGAGGAACCGGATCGTGGTGTCGGCGGCCGTCGTGGCGGCCGGGCTGCTCGTGGCCGCGAGCTGCTCGTCGGGAACCGACGACGGCCGGGGTCGAGCCGGTGCCACCACCACGAGCGCCCCCGCCGGGGCACCGGCCGAGGTGGCGGCGGACCCGACCGGGTGGGTGCTCCCCGGCCACGACTACGACAACAGCCGCACCGCCACCGGCGCCGGCATCAGCTCGAGCAACCTCCGCCAGCTGAAGGTGGCGTGGAAGGCACCGGTCGAGGGCGGCCTCACGACCGTGCCGCTCATCGTCGACGGCACCGTGTACGTGCAGGATGGTTCTGGCACGGTGCGGGCGGTCGACGCTGCGAGCGGCACCGAGCGGTGGAAGAGCGAGGCCTACGGGTTCGGCATCGGCCCCTACGGCGTGGCCGTGGCCGACGGGCGGGTGTTCGCCCTGCACGGTTCGACCGGGGTGGTGGCGCTCGACGCCACCGACGGCCACCAGCTCTGGACCGCGGCCATCACCGCCACGCCGTCGACGGGCATCGACATCCAGCCGCTCGTGTACGACGGCATGGTCCTCGTGTCCACCGTGCCGGTGAGCACCGGTGGCATCTACAAGGGCGGCGACCACGGGGTGATCAACGCCCTCGACGCCGCCACCGGCGCGGTGCGCTGGACCTGGGACACCGTCGAGCCTGGGCTGTGGGGCAACCCCGAGGTCAACTCGGGCGGCGGGGCCTGGTACCCGCCCGCGGTCGACGTGGCCAACGGCCGGGTGATCTGGGGGATCGCCAACCCCGCCCCGTTCGTCGGCACACCGGAGTTCCCGAACGGGTCGAGCCGCCCCGGCGACAACCTCTACACCGACTCGGCGGTGGCCCTCGACGTCGGCACCGGCGCGCTCGAGTGGTACCACCAGGTGCACCCCCACGACCTCTTCGACCGCGACCTCGTGCACAGCCTCATCGCCCGGCCGCCGGGGAAGGCGCCGGTGGTGGTGGCCACGGGCAAGGGCGGCGTGCTGGTCGGGCTCGACCCCGGCACCGGCGACCTCCTGTGGCAGACGCCCGTCGGCCACCACGAGAACGACGAGCTCACGTCGCTCGACGGTCCGACGCTGGTGGCGCCCGGTTCCTTCGGCGGCGTCATCACTCCCCCGGCCACCGCCGACGGCGTCGTGTACTCCGCTGTCATCGACGCTCCCGTGACCTACAAGCCCGACGAGACCGCGTACTTCGGGGCCACCCCGGGTCAGGCCGACGGCCAGGTCGCGGCGGTCGACGCCGCCACGGGCGAGCTGCTCTGGCAGACCGACGTGCCCGGCGACCCGTTCGGCGCGACCACCGTCGTCAACGACGTGGTGCTCACCGCCACCCTCCAGGGCACGATCGTGGCCCTCGACCGCGAGACCGGGCGGATCGTCTGGCAGCAGGAGCTGCCGGGCGGGACCAACGGGTGGATGAGCGTGTCGGGCGACCTGCTGGTCGTGCCCATCGGCATGGGCAACCCCAACCAGCTCGTGGCCTACCGCCTGGGCTGACCGCCCAGGAGCGATCGGCCGGCTACTCGAGCATGCCCTCCTTGAAGCCGGCGATGAGCCCTGCCGCCAGCACCGCCACCACGGCGCTCCAGATGCAGCGCCGCCAGGGCTGGCCGTAGGAGCGCCCCAGGCGCACGACCACGTAGCCGATGAGCGACACCACCGCGATCTGCGCCGCCACGCGCGCGTGGTCCTCGCTGGCGATGGCGATCGCCACGCTCGCCCAGGCGCCCACGATGGCGGCGCCCGCCAGCTGGGCCTTCAGCTCGCGCAGCACCAGTCGCCGGTCACGGGTGGGGTCGACGAGCTTGTTGGCCATCGAGAAGGCGAACCAGTGGGCGGCGGCGAGGCCGAGGGTGGTGCCCCAGACCAGGCCGAACACCTTCTCCTCCTCCCAGCCGTCGTGGGCGAAGTAGAGGCCGGCGAGCAGGGTGATGGAGGTGTAGAGCTCCATCGTCACCCGCTCGCGCTTCAGGCCGATCCGCTCGCGCTCCTCCTCAGTCTCGGCGTCGTCGGGCTCGTGGCCGTCGTCGACGCCGTGCAGGTCGTCGAGATCGCCGAGGCCGTCGAGGTCGGGCGCCTCGTCGGTGGTCATGTCAGGACGCGGCCCGGTCGACGGCGGCGGCCAGCGAGAAGCACAGCTCGGTGAGCCCGCCGGCGTCGTGGCTGGTGATGCCGATCACGACGGTGTTCCAGGAGTTCGACCAGTCGGGGTGGTGGTCGAACTTCTCGGCGGCCAGGGCGACGCGGGCCATGAAGCCGAACGCCTCGGAGAAGTCGGCGAAGCGCAGCTCACGGTGCAGCTTGCCGTCGACGAGGTCCCAGCCCTCCAGCGCCGCGGCGCGGGCGGCAGCCTCGGCCGGATCGAGCGCGGTCTCCTTCGGCATGGCCCATCTCCCCTCGCGTCGTCGTGGCCGAAAGGATGCCCTGGGCGCGCAACCGCCTCCCGACCGGTGGGCACGCACCGGTGGGGAGGCGGTCGACGGGGGCAGCGGCACCGGGGCTCTTCGGCAGCCCGGTGACGGCGTGACGGGTCAGACCCGGAACTGGGCGACCGACGCCTTGAGGCTGTCGGCGAGCTGCTGCAGCTCCTGGGAGGCCCGGTTCGACTCGACCGCGCTCTCGGTGTTGGAGCGGGCGGCTTCGGCCACGCCGGCCACGTTCTCGGCGATCGACGAGGTGCCGATGGAGGCCTCGGCCACGGTGCGGGCGATCTCGCCCGTGGTGGCCGACTGCTCCTCGACGGCAGCTGCGATGGCGTGCTGCGACTCGTTGATCTCGGCGATGACGTCACCGATGCGGCCGATGGCGTCGACGGCGAGGCCGGTGTCGCTCTGGATCTGGTCGATGGTCGAGCGGATCTCGTCGGTGGCCTTCGAGGTCTCCTGGGCGAGGTCCTTGACCTCGTTGGCGACCACGGCGAAGCCACGGCCGGCCTCGCCGGCCCGGGCGGCCTCGATGGTGGCGTTGAGGGCCAGCAGGTTGGTCTGCTCGGCGATCGAGGTGATCATCCCGAGCACGTTGGCCACGGCGGCCGACGACTCGTTGAGCTTGTGCATGGTCTCCTGGGTCTCACCGGCGATGGCGACGGCGGCCTGGGCGACGCTGGTGGCCTGGTTGGCCGAGCGGGCGATCTCCTCGACGGAGGTGCCGAGCTCCTCGGTGCCGCTGGCGACGGTGTTCACGTTCACCGAGACCTCCTCGGCGGCGGCCGAGACGGTGTTGGCCTGGGCGGCGGTCTCCTCGGCGTTCGACGCCATCTGGTTGGAGGTGGCGAGCAGGCCGAGGGCCGAGGCACCGAGCTGCTCGGAGCCGGCGGCCACCGAGGCGAAGACGCTGCGGATCTTGCCGACGGCCGTGTTGAGCGCGGCGCTCATGGCACCGACCTCGTCCTGGCTCTCGACCGGGACGCTGACGGTGAGGTCACCGGCGGCCACGCCCTCGAGGGCGACGACCGTGGTCTTGAGCGGGCGGCTGATGGCCCGCGACACCCACCAGGCGATGAGGACCGAGGCCAGGCCGGCGATCACCACGATGACCCAGGTCTCGGTACGGGCGGTCTTCGAGTCGTCGAGGGCCTGCACGGCGTACTCCGAGCCCATGTCCTGCTCGGCCTTGGCGAGGACGGCGATGTCGGCGACGGTGCTGTCGAACGACTGGGTGAGCTGCTCGCCCCGGACCCCCTGGGCGATGAGGGCCTTGGAGGAGGCCCAGCTGTCGTCGACGGCGCCGAGCTCCTTGGCGATTCGGGTGACGTCGTTGCCGGGGATGTCCTTGTAGGCCTGGATGCCCTCGTCGGCGGCCTTGATGTCGGCCTGCAGGGTGCTGGCATCGGTCTCGGCGGCGACCTGGGCGTCGTACACCGAGATCGTGGCGTCTCGCAGCACGACGACCGGCTCGAGGCCGTCGTCCTTCACCGAGTTGACCAGGTCGGTCTGGTGCGAGAGCTGGGTCGAGGCGTAGAAGCCCACGATCACCAGCGCGACCACCGGGATGCATGCGGCGACGAGCACCTTGAAGGCGATCGGGCGGTTGCGGAACCACGCCATGCGCACCTTGGGGGCGGCGGGGCCGCCGGCGTAGGGCAGCGCCGTGGGGGGCGCGGGCGGCGACGGGGGTGCCGGCGCGGCGTGGACGGGCGGATCTTCGAGCAGGGTCATGAGGAGGGGCCTCCGTGCCTAGGGGTACGGGGCGATCCATCGGCCCGAGTCGGGCCTGCTCAAGGGTGACGCTCGGAAAACCTTGTCCAACCGGGGTGCTGCGGTGCCGACCTCGCGGTCTGCTGGCTCGGACCGTCTCAGGCGAACGGGTCGGCGAAGGGATCGGCGAACGGGTCGGCGGCCGCCGGGGCGGGCTCGTCGGCGTCGTCGTCGGTGAGCCAGGCGGCGTAGCCGGTCTCCTCGAGCTGACCGGCCAGCTCGGGGCCGCCGGTGGCCACGATGCGGCCCTTCACGAGGATGTGCACCACGTCGGGGCGCAGCTCGTCGAGCAGGCGGTGGTAGTGGGTGATGGCCAGCACGCCGAGGTCGAACTCGGTGGTGGCGGCCTCGACCCGGCGGGCGCAGGCCCGCAGGGCGTCGACGTCGAGGCCCGAGTCGAGCTCGTCGAGCACCGCGAAGCGGGGCTTCAGCACGGCCAGCTGCACGGTCTCGTTGCGCTTCTTCTCGCCGCCGGAGAGGTCGACGTTCACCGGGCGGTCGAGCAGCCTGGTGGCCAGGCCGATCCGCTCGGCCTCGGCGGCGACCTCGGCGTGGACGACCGACGCGTCGCGACCCGCGGCGCCCAGCGCCTCGGACAGGAGGTCGTCGACGCTGACGCCGGGGACCTCGACCGGGTACTGCATGGCGAGGAAGAGCCCCGCCTGGGCCCGCTTCCAGGTGGGCAGGGTGAGCAGGTCGTCGCCGTCGATGGTGACCCGGCCGCCGGTGACGGTGTAGCCGGGCTTGCCCATGAGGACGTGGGAGAGGGTGCTCTTGCCCGAGCCGTTGGGGCCCATGACGGCGTGCACCTCACCGGAGCGGACGACGAGGTCGATGCCGTGCAGGATCTCGCGCCCGGCGACCTCGGCGGTGAGGCCCTCGATGCGCAGCTCGGAGGCGCGGTTCGGGGTCATGTCAGTCGACCTCCACGAAGACGTCGTCGCCCTCGATCTTCACGGTGTAGGTGGGCGTGGCCTTGGTGGCCGGCAGCGAGGAGGGCTCACCGGTGGTGAGCGAGAAGCAGCTGCCGTGCTTCCAGCACTCGAGCTCGAGGGTGTCGGCGTGGACCTCGCCCTCGGCGAGGGAGATGTCCTGGTGGGTGCAGCGGTCTCCGATGGCGTACCAGTCGTCGCCCAGGTGGACGACGGCGACGCGCAGGCGGCCGAGGTCGAAGCGGCGGGCCTCGCCGTCGGGCACGTCGGAGATGGCGCAGAGGCGCTCGAGCATCAGGCCTCCCCCTCGTGGGCGAGGCGCTCGGCGATGGCGGCCTGCACGGCGGGCACGAGCTCGGGGGTGGGCAGCGCCTCGAGGACCTCGGCGAAGAAGCCGGCCACGACGAGGCGCTCGGCGACGTCGGTGGGGACGCCGCGGCTCTCGAGGTAGAAGCGCTGGTCCTCGTCGATGGGGCCGACCGTCGAGGCGTGGCTGCAGTGCACGTCGTTGGTCTCGATCTCGAGGTTGGGCACGGACTCGGCCCAGGCGTCGTCGGAGAGCTTGAGGTTGCGGTTGGTCTGGAAGGCGTTGGTGCCGCGTGCGTCCTTCTCGACCTTGATGAGTCCCGTGTAGACCGAGCGGCTGGAGTCGTCGACGACGCCCTTGAACAGCAGGTTCGAGGTGGTGTCGGGGGCGGCGTGCTGCTGGAAGGTGCGGAAGTCGAGGGTCTGGGTGCCGCGCCCGAAGTAGAGGGCGTGGAGGTTGCCGGTGGCGCCGCGGCCGACGAGGCGGCAGTCGGTGCGGGTGCGGGCGTACTCGCCACCGAGGCCGGCCTGGGCCGAGGTGAGCGTGGCGTCGGTGTCGACGCGGCTCAGCTGCGAGGCGACCTGCCAGATGCGGGGGCCGCGGAGCTGCACGTTGGTGTAGCCGAGGCGGGCGGCGCGGGCGACGTCGAGCTCGATCACCGGGGCGACCAGCGCGGCGACGTCGGCCGAGCCGTGCCAGTCGAGGACCTTGGCGTCGGCGTCGGCGCCGAGGCGCACGACGAGGCGGGGGTAGACGGCGGCGCCGTCGGCGTCGATCCAGTCGACGACCACGACGGGTCGGTCGATGGTGACCCCGGCGGGCACCGAGACGAGCACCGGGTCCGCGAGGCGGGCGTCGTTGAGGGCGGCGAAGGTGTCGGGCCCGTCGCCGGCGACCGCGCCGAGCGCCTCGTCACCGGTCGGGCCGTCGGCCAGGCGGCCGGCGAAGAGGCCCTTGGCCTCGTAGGCGGGAGCGACCTCGGCATGGACCACGACGCCGTTGCGGACGACGACGGTGGCGGCCCGGTCGGGCACGCCGGCGAGGACGGCCTCGACCTCGGCGGGGACGCCGGCGGCGGGCAGCTCGGTGAGCGGGGCCCAGTCGGCCAGGTCGATGTCGGCCACGCGGCTGTAGCGCCAGACCTCTTCGTCGGTGGACGGGAGGGTGGGCTCACCCAGGCGGTCGGCGGCCGCGGTGCGGCGAGCCTCGAGCCAGGCGGGGGCCGGCGACGCGAGGGGGGCGTCGGGCGGAGGGGTCATGGAATTCACACTACCGCCGTAGGAGAAATCCCGGCCAGCCGGGGCCTGGTCTCACCCAGCACGGGCGCTTCCCCGCTGACCAGGGGAAATGCCGCGTCAGTCGGGCCGGCTGAAGTCGCGGTTCGGGCGGGCCGGCGGGAACTTCATGCCCTCGGGCGGCATCCAGGCGATGTCGCCCAGGTCCTCCATGCAGTGCGCCATGTTGAGGATGTCCTCCTCGTAGCGGAACTTGCCGCCACCGGCGTAGAGCAGCGTGGTGTACGCCGACTGCTGGCGCCCGCCCGGCAGCACCTGGCGGTACTTGATGCCGATCTCGTCGCCGTCGACCCACACCTTGTCGACGGGGAAGGTCCAGTCCTCGATGCCGGTCATGGAGTCGACCAGGAACTCGCGCACGCCCTCGATCCCCTCGACGCGGCCCCAGGCCGGGTCGATGAAGATCACGTCGTCGGTGAAGAACTCGACGAGGTCGGACCACGGCCGCTCGCGGCGGTCGATCGAGTCGCGCAGCGCCAGGTAGCGGTCGAGCGTGTCGCGCAGCTCGTCGGACACGTCACCCACGTACTCCATGGTCATCCCCCATCCCGATCCGCTGGATCGTCGGTCCCTCGTCCCCCTGGACGCCGCAGACCCTAGCCAGCCCTCAGTCGGCGTCGCCGCCGGTGAGGTGGGCCCGCCGGCCGTCGCGGTCGAAGATCGTGATGATCTCGGCGGGGCCGCCGCGGCAGTCGAAGCGGTGCGGGCTCATCGTCGAGAACTCGGCCGCCTCCCCCGCCTGCACCTCGATCTCTCGGGTCCCGAGGGTGAGGACCACCGTGCCGGAGAGCACGTAGAACCAGTCGCGGCCGGGGTGCACGCCGAGCTCGCCGGAGCGGCGACGGGGCTCGATGCGCATGCGCGCCGCCTGGATGCCGCCGTCGGCCCCGGGGCGGCTGAGCGGCCAGTGCGTGCGCCCGTGGCGCGTGACCGGCACCGGTCGGATCACGACGTCGTCGTCGGTGGCGGTGTCGAGCAGGCTCGCCAGGTCGGTCTGCAGCGCGGCGCACAGGGGCTCGAGCAGGTCGAGGCTGATGCTGCGCTTGCCGGTCTCGATGCGGCTGATGGTCGAGGCGCTGAGGTGGGTCCGCTCGGCCAGGTCGTCGAGCGAGAGCCCGAGCGCCACCCGCAGGCCCCGCAGCCGCTGCCGCACGAGCTCCTCGATGCCATCGTCAGCCATCGGGACAGGATGGCGCCGCCTTGCGAATCCTGCAAGGGGGTGTGCAGGAACCGGGATGCTCCGTAAGGTCACCGCCATGGCTGACGACACCACGGACCACGAGCACACCCACCACGAGCACGCCCACCACGACCACGGGGGTGGCCACGGGCCCGGGCCCGACACCGTGCTCGACCGGGCGTTCTGGGAGGGCTGGTACGCCGAGCGCGAGCAGGTCTGGACCGGCAACCCGAACCCGGCCCTCGTGGCCGAGGCGGAGGGGCTGGTGCCCGGACGGGCCCTCGACATCGGGGCCGGCGAGGGCGGCGACGCCATCTGGCTGGCCCACCGGGGCTGGGAGGTGACGGCCGTCGACATCGCCGAGACCGCCTGCGAGCGTGGCCGGCGCGCCGCCGCGGCCGAGGGTGACGACGTGGCGGCCCGCATCACCTGGCAGGCCGCCGACATCGTCACGTGGGCCCCTCCGCCCCGGGCGTTCGACCTCGTGGCCGTCCACTACGTGCACCTCACCGCCGACGAGCGACCGGGCGCCTACGCGGCGTGCGCCGACGCGGTGGCGCCCGGCGGCACCCTGCTCGTCGTGGGGCACCACCCCGGCGACATGGACGACGCCGCCGGCCGGTGGGGCGACGACCGCTTCTTCACCGCCGAGCAGGTGGCGGCCGACCTCGACGAGGGCTGGGAGCTGGTGGCCGTCGAGGCCCGCCCCCGCCCCCACCGCGATCCCGACGGCGTGGAGCGCACGATCCGCGACACCGTCCTGGTCGCTCGCCGGCACTGAGGGTCCCGGACCCCGAAGCTGGTGCCGAGCGTTGCGGATCCCGCGACGCCCGGCACCGGCCGGGTGTGGTCAGAGGCGGTAGCCGCCGTCGACGTGGATGTCCTGGCCGGTGATGCCGGCCCCGTCGGCCGAGGCGAGGAGCACGGCCATGCCGGTGAGCTCGGTGGGGTCGAGCACGCGCCGCTGCGCGTTCTCGGCCTCGGCCGCCGCCTTCGCCTCCGCGGCGGTGCGGCCGCTGCGGGCGGCGATGGCGTCCCAGTCGACGAGCGACGTGTCGGTCCAGCCCGGCGAGATCATGTTGACCCGCACGCCATGGGGTGCGGCCGTGGTGGCCAGGGCCTTGGTGAGACCGACCATGCCGTGCTTGGCCGCCACGTAGGCGGCACCGGCCGACGAGCGGATGGCCGCACCCGAGCCGATGGAGATGATCGAGCCGGCGCCCTGCTCGCGCATGGCCGGCAGGGCGGCGGTCGACGCCCACCACACCGAGGTGAGGTTGAGGGCGAGGGTGAGCTCGAAGCCGTCGCCCTCGGCCGCGAAGGGGTCGTGGCCGCGGCCGATCGTGCTGCCCACGTTGTTGACCAGCACGTCGACGCGGCCCAGCTCGGCCAGGGCCACCTCCACCGGGCGGCGGGCGCCCTCGGGGGTGCCGGCGTCGGCCTCCACGGCCAGGCACCGCCCACCGAGCGCCTCGACGGCGGCCACGGCCTCGTCGAGACCCGAGCGGTTGCGCGCCGAGGTCACGACCGTGGCGCCCTCGGCGGCATAGCGCTCGACGATGGCCCGGCCGATGCCGCGGCTGCCGCCGCTGACGACCGCCACCGTGCCGACGAGCGCACCCGTGCCGGGCGCGCGCTCCCCCGCTGCTCCTGCGACTGCCACGACGTCCTCCCCTGGAGGGGACGTCAGCGCTTGCGGCCGAAGCGCTTCTTCAGCCGGGCGAAGGCCCCCTGCGACTTGGCCTGCTCGGCCGCGATGTCGGCCAGTATCTCAGGCCCCGCCGCGTTCACGATGTCCTCGGCCGCGTCGAGCAGCTCGGCGATGCCCTCGCCGTCGGGCTCGGGCGGGGTGGGAGGCGTGACCAGCGTTCCGTGCTGCCAGTCGACGTCGGCCAGGCGCCGCTCGTACTTCGGGCAGTCGTCCGGGCAGCGCCACGGCGCCTCGGGAGCGAGGTCGAGGTTGCACTTCCGCACCGTCTCGCCGTTGGCGTAGGTCCGGCTCTCGAACTGCTTGCACTCCTCGCGCATGGGCATCCCGCATTCTGTCCCAGCGGGAGGGCCCCTCGGCACGCGGGCGCCACGCCCGCCGTCAGCGGGCCGGGGCCACCGGAGCCAGGATCGGGTGCTGCCCGAACCAGGTCGGCAGGCGGCGCACCACGGGCCGGGCGCCGTGCACCTCGATCCGCTCGTCACGCACCTCGGCGACGAAGGTGGTGTCGCCCATCCAGACCCGGGTGAGGTCACGGACGTGGCCCCGGACCACGGCATCGACCTCGCGGTTCGGGTCGACGTCGCAGAGGTCGACGGCACCTCCGTCGACCACCATCCAGTAGGGCTTGCGCCGGGGGCCCGGAAGCTCCAGCTCGAGCATCACCACGCACGGGTCGCGCTCGAGTCCGGCCGGGTCGAGGAAGCGCCGCACGTCCCACAGCAGCTCGTCGGGGTCGAGGTCGCCGTCCGGGTACGAGCTGCGCACCCAGCGCTGGCCCCACTCACCCATCGCCGAGACGATCGGGTACAGCTCGCGACCGGCCTCGGTCAGGTGGTGGCGGGGCTGGCCGTCGACCTCCACCCGGTCGACCACACCGGCGGCCTCCAGCTGCCGCAGCCGCTTCGAGAGCGTGGCCGGCGGGCACGACGGCAGGCCTCGGCGGAGCTCGCCGAAGCGGGTGCTGCCGGCGAGGAGCTCCCGCACGACGAGCAACGACCACCGCTCGCAGACGACCTCGGCCGCCTTCGACACCGGGCAGAACGAGCCGTACTCCATGCCGTGACGGTACTGGGGTGGTTCAGGTTCTGAACTGGAGGCGAGGCGGGTGACCCCTGACGATGGAACGGAACCACGACGCTCAGGGGAGACCGCCATGACCAGCAAGGCCGCCATCAGCCTCACCACCGGACTCGAGGACGCCGAGAAGGTCACGGTGGCCTTCCTCGTCGCCGTCGGCGCCGCGGAGTCGGGCCGGCCCACCACGATGTTCCTCACCAAGGAGGCGGTGCGCCTGGTCACCGGCGAGGTCGGCCGCGACGCCGTGGCGTGCGAGGGCTGCCCGCCGCTGGGGTCGCTCCTCGACCGCTACGCGGCGGCCGGCGGGACCTACCTGGTGTGCCCGATCTGCTTCGACAGCAAGAAGCTCGACCAGGCGTCGCTGCTCGCCAACGCCACACTCGGCGGGACGGTGCAGCTCTGGGAGTGGATCGGCGAGGGCGCCACCACGTTCAGCTACTGAGGGCGGGTCGGCTCAGCCGACCGAGCCCTCCATCTGCAGCTCGATGAGGCGGCTCCACTCGACCGCGTACTCCATGGGCAGGGTGCGGGTGATGGGCTCGATGAACCCGTTCACGACCATGCCCATGGCCTGCTCCTGGGAGAGGCCACGGCTCATCAGGTAGAAGAGCTGCTCGTCGGCGACCTTGGAGACGGTGGCCTCGTGGCCGATCACCGCGTCGCGGGTGCCGACCTCCATGTACGGGAACGTGTCGGAGATCGACTCGTCGTCGAGGATGAGGGCGTCGCACTGCACGTGGCTCTTGCAGCCGTAGGCGTCGTCCTCGACCCGGACGAGTCCGCGGTAGGAGGTGCGGCCACCGTCCTTGGAGATCGACTTGGAGACGATCTTGGAGGTGGTCTCGGGAGCGGCGTGCACCATCTTGGCGCCGGCGTCCTGGTGCTGGCCGGGACCGGCGTAGGCCACCGACAGGACCTCGCCGGAGGCCTTGGGGCCGACCATGTAGACCGCCGGGTACTTCATGGTGAGGCGGCTGCCGATGTTGCCGTCGATCCACTCCATGTGGCCCTCGGCCTCGACCCGGGCCCGCTTGGTGACCAGGTTGAAGACGTTGTTCGACCAGTTCTGGATGGTCGTGTAGGTGACGCGCGCGCTGGGCTTCACGACGATCTCGACCACAGCGGAGTGCAGCGAGTCGGTGGTGTACACGGGGGCCGAGCAGCCCTCGATGTAGTGCACCTGGCTGCCCTCGTCGGCGATGATCAGGGTGCGCTCGAACTGGCCCATGTTCTCCGCGTTGATGCGGAAGTAGGCCTGCAGCGGCATCTCGACCGAGACGCCCGGCGGCACGTAGATGAACGAACCGCCCGACCACACGGCGGTGTTGAGGGCGGAGAACTTGTTGTCGTTCGGCGGGATGACCTTGCCGAAGTACGCCCGCACGATCTCGGGGTGCTCGCGCAGGGCGGTGTCCATGTCGGTGAAGATGACGCCCTGGGCCTCGAGGTCCTCACGGTTCTTGTGGTACACGACCTCGGACTCGTACTGGGCCGTGACGCCGGCGAGGTACTTGCGCTCGGCCTCGGGGATGCCGAGCTTCTCGTAGGTCTGCTTGACCGAGTCGGGCAGCTCGTCCCAGGCGTCGACCTGCTTATCGGTGGGCTTGATGTAATAGAAGATGTCGTCGAAGAAGATCTCCGACATGTCGCCGCCCCAGTTGGGCATCGGGCGCTTCTGGAAGTGGGCGTAGGACCGGAGGCGGTAGTCGCGCATCCAGTCGGGCTCGCCCTTCATCCAGGACATCTCCTTGATGATGTCCTCGTTCAGGCCGCGCTTGGGCTTGAAGACGTAGTCCTCGGCGTCGCTCCAGCCCAGCTTGTAGCGACCGAGATCGAGCCCGAGATCGGTGGCGGCCATGGGTGCGGCTCCAGCGTGTGAGGGGGTGTGAGGGGACGGAGGGCCCGCCGCGGACGGCGGGAATTTCTCCTATGGCGATAGTAACAAACCCCCTCGCCGATCCCACACCCGTGGGGCCGGTCCGGATCAGGCCAGCAGCTTGGAGGCCGTCTGGCCGAGAAGCTCGACCCGCTCGGGGATGTGGCCGTTCGCGGGGCAGGCGATGGTCCAGCCGTCGACGCCGGTGGCGAGCACCTCGGCCAGCTTCTCGCCCACCTCGTCGGGGCCCCCGATGAAGATCAGGCTGGCGGCGACCTCACGGGTGGCCGGGTCGGAGAGGTCCATGCCCAGCCGGGCGGCGAGCACCTCGGCCTCGGCCCAGGCCTGGTCGTGGGTCGGGGCGATGCAGCACATCGCCTGCTTGCTCACCGTGATCTCGCTGCGGTCGCGGCCGACCCGCTCGCAGTGGGCGGCGAGGGCGTCGAGCTTGCGGGGCACCTCGTCGAGGCCGCAGGTGAGGTTGGACTCGTCGGCGTACTGGGCCACGAGGCGCAGGGTCTTCTTCTCGCCGGAGCCCCCGATGAGCACCGGGATGCGGCCCACGGGCGGCGGCTCGTTGATGGCGTCGGCCACCTTGTAGTGCTTCCCGTCGAGCGACGGCCGCTCCCCCGCCAGCATCCCGAGGATGATCTGCAGCGCCTCCTCGAGCTTCTCGAAGCGGTCGGTGAAGGTGCCGAACTCGAAGCCCAGGGCGTCGTGCTCGAGCTCGAACCAGCCGGCGCCGATGCCGAGCTGGCCTCGGCCGTTCGACACCACGTCGAGGGTGGTGACCTCCTTGGCCAGCAGCGTCGGCGCCCGGTAGGTGTTGCCGGTGACCAGGGCGCTGAGGCGCACGTTGGTGGTCTCACGGGCCAGCGCGGCGAGCAGCGTGTAGCACTCGAGCATGTACTGGTCGGGCGGCCCGATCATGGGCAGCTGGTAGAAGTGGTCCATCACCAGGACGGTGTCGAAGCCGCTCGAGTCGGCGGCCCGGGCCTGGGCGGCGACGACGTCGAACAGCTCGGCGGGGCCGACCCCGGGATAGGTGAAGTTCGGGATCTGGTAGCCGAGCCTGGTCATGGTGCCCCCCGGGCGGTCGTGCGGTGTGAGGTGGTGCGCGCCGTCGTCGGGCGTGCGGACCCCCGCACGCTACGCAGCGCGTCGCCGAACCGCACCGCCCGGCTGCGGTCGCGCCGACCGCCCCGGCCGCTCCACCGGCCGGGCTCAGCCCAGGAGGGCGGGGGCCAGGCGGCGCCAGTCGTCGATCGGGGCCTCAGTGGGCACGTCGCGCGGCAGCACCTGGATGCACACGTGGTCGGCCCCGGCGGCGTGGTGGGCGGCCACCCGCTCGGCGATGGCGGCCTCGTCGCCCCAGGCCACGATGGCGTCGACGAGGCGGTCGCTGCCGCCGTCGGCGATGTCGTCGTCGGTGAAGCCGAACCGCTTCAGGTTGTTCGTGTAGTTCGGCAGCGTCAGGTACATCGCCATGTGGGCCCGGGCCACCTCGAACGCCTTGGTGCGGTCGGTCTCGAGGACGACGGCCTGCTCGGGGTAGAGCTTGGCGTCGGGGCCCATGGTCTCGCGGGCGAAGGCGGTGTGCTCCACCGGGATGAAGTAGGGGTGGGCGCCGTCGGTGCGCTCGGCGGCGAGGCGCAGCATCTTCGGCCCGAGGGCGGCGAGGGCCCGGTGGGTGGGGGTGGTCGGGGGCGAGGCGGTGAAGAGGCCGTTGTCCATGCCGTCGAGGTACTCGACCATCTTCGAGTACGGCTTGGAGTAGTCGTGGCCGCGGATGCCCTCGACCATCACCTGGTGGCTGACGCCGAGGCCGAGCAGGAAGCGCTCGGGGAACGCCTCGGTGACGGTGTTGAGCGCCGAGTTCGCGTTGAGCGGGTCGCGGCTGTAGATGCCGGCGATGCCGGTGGCCACGACGATGCGCTCGGTGCCCGACAGCAGGAGGGTCGACGACACGAACGACTCG
>CAMFLJ010000027.1 GCA_945957335.1 uncultured Actinomycetes bacterium
AGGGCGTCAAGGCCGCCTACGGCCCCATCGAGGTCCTCCACGGCGTCGACCTCACCGTGCCCAAGGGCTCGGTCGTGGCGCTGCTCGGCCCCAACGGCGCCGGCAAGTCCACCATCTTGAAGGTCTGCTCGGGCCTGCTGCAGCCCTCCGCCGGCGAGGTCCACATCGCCGGTCGGGTGGTCAACGGCGCCTCGGCCGACCAGCTCGCCCGCCTCGGTGTGTGCACCATCCCCGAGGGCCGGGGCATCTTCCCGAACCTCACGGTTCGCGAGAACCTCTGGATGGCCACCATGGCCGGGGTGTCGCTCGACCACGTCGAGAACGTCGCCTACGAGCGCTTCCCCCGCCTGGGGGAGCGCCGCAAGCAGCTCGCCGGCACCATGTCCGGCGGCGAGCAGCAGATGCTCGCCATGTCCCGCGCGCTGGCCACCGACCCGGCGCTGCTGCTCCTCGACGAGCTGTCGATGGGTCTGGCCCCCCTCGTGGTGGCCAACCTCTACGAGATCGTGGCTCAGGTCTCGAACGAGGGCGTGTCGATCCTGGTGTCCGAGCAGTTCGCTCGGACGGTCCTGGGCATCGCCCAGTACGCCGCGATCGTCCTGCACGGGAGTGTCCAGAAGGTGGGCACCCCCGAAGAGCTGGAAGACGAACTGTCCGCCGCCTACCTGGGCTCGTGAGGTCATGGAAACCACAACCACCACCAATGCCGACACCGGCAACCGCATCGACCAGTTCAAGTCCGACGTGACGGAGCTGAACCTCAAGACCGGCAGCGTCGGTCGCGAGAAGGGCCTCGCCGCACTCGGCGCCGTCCTGATGATCGTCGGCATCGTCGTGAGCTTCTTCGCCTACGCGGCGGCCCGGAACTACAACGACGCCCGCGACGTGCAGACCATGATCATCGTGGCCGTCTGGATGGCCGGTGTGATCGTGTTCGGTGCCGCCCTGTTCCTGCGCTACTCCCTCGCGGCGTTCCTCCGCATGTGGCTGCTGCGCAACCTCTACGAGGGCCAGGCCAACACCGACCGCATCGTCGAAGCCGTCGCCGACAAGGCCTGATCGGCATGCGCACCGTCGCCATCACCGGTGCCGGCTCCGGCATCGGCGCCGCCACCGCGGCCCGGCTCACCTCCGACGGCTGGAAGGTCATCGGCGTCGACCTGCGCGGCGCCGAGATCGAGGCCGACCTCGGCAACCCGGAGGGCCGCCAGGCCGCCGTCGCCGCCGTCACCGACGCCTGTGGGGGCACGCTCGACGCGCTCATCACCTGCGCCGGCATCGCCGGTCTCCCCGGGCGGCCCACGTCGCTGCTGGCCGCCGTCAACTACTTCGGCACCACCGAGGTGATGGAGGGGCTGCGGCCCGCACTGGCGAAGGGCGACCGCCCCTCGGCGGTGGCCATCAGCTCCAACTCCACCACCACGGCGCCGAACTACTCGGTCGAGCTCGTCGAGGCGCTGCTGGCCGGCGACGAGGTCGAGGCGCTGCGGGTGGCCGACGAGGTCGCCGGCGAGTCCATGCTCGAGTACGCCGCCACCAAGGCGGCCGTGGCCTACTGGGTCCGCCAGAACGCGGTGGGCGAGCAGTGGGGCCGCGCCGGCATCCGCCTCAACGCCATCGCCCCCGGCATGATCGCCACCGCCATGATCGAGGAGGGCCGCGGCGACGCCACCGTCGCTCCGGCGCTCGACCAGTTCGAGCAGACCATCGCCCTGGGCCGGCCGGGCCGCCCCGAGGAGATGGCCGCGCTGCTGGCCTTCCTGGCCGGCACCGAGAGCACCTTCTTCTGCGGCTCCATCGTCTTCTCCGACGGTGGCACCGATGCGCTGTTCCGCACCCGCGACTTCCCGCAGCGCTGGGTGGTCTGAGCCGGGCGCTCCGCAGTCCTGCGCACCAGAGGCCCCGGTCGCACGACCGGGGCCTCGTCGCGTGCGGGCGCCTCAGGAGCTGCGGACGATGCGACCGACGACGAGGCGGTAGGTCGGTGAGACGGCTTCGACGTCGGTGCTGATCCGGCGGGCGGCGTCGGCGAACACGTCGTCGAGGATCGCCTCGGCCTCGTCGTCGGTGCGCCCGGCGAGGGCGGTGCGGAACGACGGCCGCAGGAAGCCCTCCAGGAACCCGGCCTGGGCTCGCCCGTAGGCTGCGGCGTCGCCGCTCGATCGGTAGGCGTCGAGGAACGGGTCGGCCAGCTCGACCGGTTCCAGGTCGACGAGGGCGAGCCGGGCGCCGGACGGACCGGGCGCGGTGGTCGCCCCGTCGTGGAACGGGGCGCGGAGCTCGGCCAGGGTCCGGAACCACGTCGGGTAGGCGAAGGCCGCGTGCTCGGTGGCTGTCACCGCGCCCGCATCGGCAGCCGCCCGGAGGGCCTCCTGCAGACGGTCGAACAGCGCCTCGGAGCCCATGCGGGCGTCGTCACCCATCACCACGTCGACGACCACCACGGCCCCGCCGACCACGAGCTCGGTGGCCCGGTGGCCGAGGAAGCGCTCCCAGTCGCGCGCCGACTGCGACCGGTAGCGGTCGCGGGCGGGGTGGTCGGTGGACGACTGCACGAAGAAGTGGTCGTCGATCGGCCCGGGCGAGCGGCTCAGCCAGTGGAGGGCCGACGAGCACCACGCCAGCTCGAGGCTGCCGGGCGCGAAGAGCGGCTCGTAGAAGGAGCGCCCGACGGCGCCCGGGTACACGTCCTCGGCGTGGGCGAGGTAGCTGGCGGGATCGTGCTCGACGACGTCGAACAGCGTGGCCCAGTCGTTGCCCGGGAGGTCGGTGTGCACCACCTCGATCGGGGCGGCGGTTCGGGCCCGGAGCTGGGCGACCGCCGCCCGCAGCGGGCCGAGCGAGTTGTGGCCCTGGGCGCAGCCGAGGTCGGCGATGCGCACGGTGCCGCGCTCCAGGGCGAGCCCCTCGACCGCCGCGGCCAGCTCGGGGAGGCCGAGCCCGGCGGCACCGCCCTGCGTGCGGGAGTGGCGGTCGTAGAAGCCGTGGCGGGCCATCACGCCCTCGTCGCCACCGCCGGCCACGTCGCTCAGCTCCCGCCGAAGATCTTCCGCATGTCGGCGAGGAAGGCGTTGGGATCGCCGGCCTTCTTGGCCGAGGTGGCCTCGTCGCGCTCGGTGGCGTAGGTGATCATCCGGTCTTCACCGAGGGCGGCGATCAGCTCGGCGCCCACCTGCTCGGCGGTGGCGGCGGTGGCCGGGTCGAGCGGGAACGGCGCGTCGTTGCCGTCCTTCGGGGTGGAGAACTCGGTGAGCGTCGTGCCGGGGATGAACAGGTGGGCCCGCACCCCGGTGCCGGCCAGCTCGACGTGGAGCGACTCGGTGAACATCTCCAGTGCCGCCTTCGACGCCGAGTAGGCGCCCACGCGGTAGGCCACCATGTGCACGCCCATCGACGACACGTTGACGATGTCGCCGTGGTCGCGCTCGAGCATCCCGGGCAGCAGGGCAAGGGTGAGGCGCACCGGCGAGAAGTAGTTCATCGCCATCACACCCTCGACGTCCTCGGGGGTGAGGTCGCGCACGCCGCGGCGCTTGGGCACCCCGGCGTTGTTGACGAGCACGTCGACGCCGCCCCCGAGCAGCTCGGTGACCTCGGCGGCCACGTCGTCGATCAGGGCGAGCTGCGACAGGTCGGCCACGACCTTCTGGCACCACGGCACGTGCTCGCGGCACTCGGCGAGCACCTCGTCGAGGCGGTCCTCGCGGCGGGCGACGAGGCACACCGTGGCCCCGGCCTTGGCCGCCTCCACGGCGGCGACGGCGCCGATGCCGGAGGAGGCACCGGTGACGACGACTCGCTCACCGGTGCCGTTCCAGGCGGCCACCTCAGCCGGCCTGCTGGCGCGACTCGACCACGTCGCGGATGCCGTCCCGCCAGCTCACCCGGCACGGGCCGGTGATGGCGAGGCGCCGCTCGTTGCTGGCGATCGAGCCCTTGAGGGTGCCCTCGGGGTGCACGACGTTGACGACCGGGTCGGTGCCGGTGAGCTCGCCGACGTACGCGCACCACTCCTGCACGCTGACCGGCTCGTCGCCGGCCCAGTTCACGATGGTGGCGGGCACGCTGGCAGCCTCGAGCAGCGCCTCGGTCTGGGCGTTGATGTCGTCCTGGTGGATCGGCGAGTACATGCACGGGTCCCAGCGGGTGGTGACCTCGCCGCCGCCGAGCAGGGCGTCGACGTGCTGGGTGGGCAGGCCGCCGTTGCGGCCGTAGGAGGCGTTCATGCGGGCGATGGTGATCGGAAGGTCGAACAGCCGGGCACAGGTGCGGGCCACGGCCTCCTGGGCGATCTTCGACATCGAGTACGGCGGCGAGTGGCTCGAGTTGACCTCGCCCTGCGCGTCGGTCTCGACGTAGACGTGCATCGGGTCGTCGATCGGCCGGTAGGTGCTGTGGGTCGACATCACGATGGCGGCCTTGGCCTTGCGAGTGTGGGCCAGCAGCAGGCCGGTGCCCTCGGCGTTGGCGCGGTAGGCGGCGTCGAAGTCCCAGCCCGGCGCCATCAGGGCGGCGAAGTGGATGACGTAGGTGAAGTCGTCGGGCAGCTCGCTGAAGTCGCCGTCGCCGAGGTCGCCGCGCACCGCCTTCACGCCGATGGCCTCGACCCGGGCCTTGGTCTCGGGATCGCCGAAGCGGGCCATGCCCCAGACCTCGTTGTCCTTGGCCAGGAACTCGGCGAGGGGGTACGCGATCTGGCCGGCGGGGCCGGTCAGGAGGATCTTCTCGTCGCTCAGTGCCATGGGATCAGCCCTTGTAGAGGTCGGGGTAGGAGGTCTCGACCAGGCGGCGGAAGCCGTCCTTCCACTCCACCGAGGGGGTCCAGCCGAGGCCGAGCAGCTTCGACGGGTCGATGGGGTTCGGCGGCACGCAGGCCGTGGTGGTCTCGAGCGGGATCTCGACGCCGGTGAGGCGGGTCAGCTCGGCGGTCCAGTCCTCGATGCTCACGAGCTCGGGGGCGCACCAGTTGTAGATGGGCGGCGGCACGTCGGCCTGCTCGAGCAGGTAGGGCAGGCTCGTGACGATGTCGTCGTCGTGCAGGAAGTTGTGCACGTTCGGGCCCTCGGGGTGGACCGGGGTGGCCATTCCGTGCTGGGCCATCATCAGCATGATCGACGGCCAGCCGTGGCCGGGGCCGTAGGGCACGTCGAGGCGGGCGATCACCGCGGGCACGTCGAAGCGGCGCGATGCGTAGCGCACCGCGGACTCGGCCGCGATCTTGGAGATCGAGTAGGTCGGCATGAAGCCCATGGGCCGGTGGTTGTCGCCCAGCGGGTCGGTCTCGAGGTGGGGCACCTGGCCGTTGGGCTCGTAGACGGCGCACGACGAGCAGTGGAAGAACGCCTTCACGCCCTTCGCCTTCTCGACGAGGAACGCAGCGCCCTCGGCGTTGGCGGCGAGCGCCCGGTCGAAGTCCTGCTCCTTCGACACGGCCATGTTGATGACGTAGTCGAGCCCGTCGGGCACCTCGTCGAGGCGGGCGGTCTCGAGGTCGATCGACACCGGGACGATGCCGTCGGCCTCGACGGCATCGCGCTGGGCGGGGTCGGCGAAGCGGCTCGTGCCGTAGACGGTGTTGCCCGCAGCCACGAGGTTGCGGGCCAGCGGGCCGGCCACCTGGCCGGTGACGCCGGTGACCAGGATGCGCTGGCCGGTGAGGGGTGCGGGGCTCATCGCAGGTCTCCCGTGAAGTCGTCGGTGCCGAAGTTGGTCTGCTGCCAGGGGCCGGTCCACACGTGGTGGGCCAGGCCGCTCGCCTCGATCTGCTCGCCGATGCGGGCGTAGCCCTCTTCCCAGCCCTCGGCCGAGTCGTGGTCGAGGAAGTGCAGCTGCAGGAAGCGGTCGGGGCCGGCGGCGGCGCGCACCACGTCGGCGGGGGCGTCGTCGGCGAGCGGGATGACCGTGCCGCTGGCCACGAGCTCGGGGCCCCACGGCTGGGCCATGGCCTCGGGGATCCAGGTGTCCTGGAACCAGGCGTCGACCTCGTCGTGGGTGTGGCCCTCGGCGACGTCGCCGGCCACCACGACCAGGCCCGGATAGCCGTGGTCGAGGGCGAGGTCGATCGTGCAGCCCGCCGGGTCGGACTGGACGTTCCAGCGCATGGAGTAGAGCAGCGTGTGGATGTGGTCGCGCTCGGCGTACATCCGGCCCTGCTGGTGGAGCTCCTTGACGTTGTCGACGTTCCAGCGGTTCGTCTCGTCGTCGGTGTCCTTGAGCCACCAGTAGATGGCGAGGTACGACCCGGTGAGCGGGTCGGGCGTCATGTCGTTGGCCGCGGTCGAGCGCAGGTCCTTCAGCCGCCGGGTGGCGACGAAGCGGTCGCCGGCGAACACGTTCGGGCCGATGAGGCAGCCCGAGTAGAAGTGGTCGTGCTCGTACCACCGGTTGTACGCGACCTCGTGCCCCGGATGGGGCTCGACCATCGTGAACAGGAACGTCCCGACCTTGACCGGGTAGTCCTTCTCCGTCGTCACCTGATCCCCCTTGCTGTGAGGGGAGTCACGTTACCGCCCGTCTGACGGACCGTCAGACGGAGGCGCGGCGTGGGAGCCGGCCGGTCAGGGCTGGAGCAGCGGCCCGACCTCGAGGCCGAAGCGCTCGACCTGCTCGGCGTACGCCGTGGCGCACGGAGCGTCGAAGCGGACCTGCACCTGGTTCACACCCGTCGGCAGCTCGCGGCGGATGCACTCGGCGACCTGCTCGGCCCCGCCGACCAGCGAGCCCTGCTGGGTCTCGTGCGCGGGCAGCCCGACGTGGACCCGGGAGGTCACGACGTGGCCCACCGCGAACGGCTCGTCCGCGGTGCCCCGCTCGTCGCGGATGCGGCGGATGGTGTCGAGGGCCTCGACGGTGGCGGGGCCCTGCGGGAGCCATCCGTCCCAGCGGGCGGCGCGGCGCACGGCGGGCGCGCCCGAGCCGCCGATCCAGATCGGCGGGCGGGGTGACTGGGCCGGGCGGGGGAGCGCGCCCATCTCGCCGACGTAGGTGTGCTCGAGCGCCTCGGCCAGCTGCGGCAGCCGCTCGTCGGTGATGCGGCCGCGCTCGGCGAAGGGCACGCCGAGCACGTCGAACTCGGCCTCGACGTGGCCGGCACCGACGCCGACGATCGCCCGGCCGCCCGACAGGTGGTCGAGCGTGGCGAAGCCCTTGGCCGCCACGAGGGGGTGGCGGTAGGCGAGGACGTAGACGTGGCTCAGCAGCGCCACCCGCTCGGTGCCGGCCGCCAGCCAGCCGAGGGTGGTGAACGTGTCCTGCCACCACAGGCTCATGGCGTCGGCCTTGTCGCGGGGGATCGCCACGTGGTCGCAGGCGGCGATGTAGGCGTACCCACTGCGGTCCGCCGCCCGGGCGATGGCCATCAGGTCGGCGGGGGTGGCGTCGTCCTCCCAGGGGGCGGCCAGCAGCTTGGTCTTGGTCTGGATCGGCAGCTGCGTGCCGAAGGCCACGGTGCCCGGTGGGATCGCCAGCATGGGGCGAAACCTAACGACCCGTCAGGTTTTCCCACTAGGGCCGATCGTCCCCCTTCCCTCTGGTTCAGTTCGTGCAGCCAGAGGCGACGTGCTGTACCAGAGGCTCAACCGGCCCGGGCCAGGGCGCGGGCCCGGGCGGCGCGCACCTTGGTCACGACCTGATCGGGTCGCTTCCAGAGCTCGGACTCCCAGACCTCGATGACGGTCCAGCCGGCTCGTCGCAGCCGTTCGATCCGCCTGCGGTCACGTTCGCGATCGGCGGTCGCGGCGTGGAAGGTGTCGCTCTGCACCTCGACGACGACTTTGCTCCGGCGGTCGGCGAAGTCGACGCGTCCTATCCAGCCCTCGTCGTCGCTGATGTCGACCTGCCGGTCGAAGGGATCCTCGCCGGCGTCGGCCATCAGCCACTCGAAGCGGCGCTCGAGTCCGCTCTCCGCGGGGCGGAAGCCCACCGGACGAGCGAGGATCAGCCGCCGCAGGGCGCCGGTGCCAGGAGCATGGCTGTGCTCGGGGATCACCGTGAGCAGCGCGTGCAGGGCCTCGAGCCGCACGATGCGCTGGGCGAGCATGCGGTCGCACGTGAGCGAGAGCGTGTCGGGCGTGATCCGTGACGCCAGGTCGCAGAGGGTGCGGAGCGGCGTCGTGACCGGGATCCCGCGGATCGTCGTGACGTCGCTGGGATGCCACCGCACGGTGCTGTGCACGATGCCGATGTGGCCCTCGCCCCGATTGGGGCACCGATCGCTCAGCACGTGGACCGGCTCGATCGTGTAGTCGAGGAGCCCGTACATCGCGGCGGCGGACTGCAGGGCGACCGCGCCCCTGTCGAGATCGAGGGCCGCAGCCATCGCCCGTTGCTCGACGGTGTCGGGCGAGCCGGCGAGCCGGAAGGCGCGCCGGGTCAACCGTTCGAGCCGTCCGGACCTCACCATGTGGGACACGGCATGGGGGTTGAACCCGAGGTCGGCGAGCTGCCGACGACTCACGAGGCCGTGCTGGCGCGCCGTGAGGATCCGTAGTGCGTCATGGTCGGGCATGGCGCACATCCAACCCGGGGGGTGTGACAGCGCCCGCCCGCCCCGGGACCGCACCCGCTCTGGTTCATCTCGTGAGCCCAGAGGCGATGTGCTGTACCAGAGGGGGGTGAGGGCTGCACCTCTGGTACAGCTCATGCGGTCAGAGGCGACGTGCTGTACCAGAGGGACTGAGCGGCCGAGGGTCTAGAGGCCGAGGAAGGATCCGCCGTCGCAGACGATGGTCTGGCCGCTGACGTAGCCGGCGTCGGGGCCGGCGAGGAACGCCACCACGCCGCCGATGTCGGCCACCGGGTCGCCGATGCGGCCGAGCGGGGTGCGGGCCTCGATCGCCCCGCGCAGCGTGGCCACCTGGCTGAACGCGCTCGCGAGGGCCGGGGTCTCGGCCACCGGCGCGATGCAGTTGGCGGTGATCCCGTCGGGGCCCCACTCGCGCGCCAGGCTCTTGGCCAGCGCTCGCTGGGCCGCCTTGGCGGGGGAGTAGAGGGGGATGTTGGCGCTGCCCTCCACGCCCGACGGCGAGGTGATGAGCACGATGCGGCCCTGGTCGCTGGCCTTCAGGTGCGGGTAGGCCGCCTGCGCGCACCAGAAGCTCCCCCACGCCGAGGTGCGCGACATCTGGAACCACACCTCGGGCGGGGTCTCCTCGAGCCGGCTGGCGGTGCCGCCGGCGAACGCGTTGTGCACCATCACGTCGAGGCCGCCGAAGCGCTCGACGGTGGCGGCGACGCACGCCTCGATCGGGGCGCGCTCGGTGACGTCGGTGACGATGCACACCGCGTCGCCGCCGTCGGCCCTGATGGCCTCGGCGACGGGCTCGCCCGTCTCGGCCCGCCGTGCCGCGATCACGACGCTCGCCCCGGCGCCGGCGAGGCGGCGGGCGATGCCCTCGCCCACGCCCTGCCCGGCGCCGGTCACGATGGCGACCCGCCCGTCCAACCTCCCGGTCACATCCACAGCCCACCGTCCACGGTCAGGGTCTGGCCGGCCAGGTTGGCCGCCGCCGGCGAGCAGAGCAGGGCCAGCACCGGGCCCGGGTCGGCGTGCGGCGCGGCGGGCGTGGCGATCGACACCGGGCCGGCGACCTCCGGGTCGGCGAGCACGCCGTCGGGGCCCAGGGCCAGCACGTTCACGGCGATGCCCTCGGGGCCCCACTGGCGGGCCACCGACTTGGCCAGGACGTGCACGCCCTCGGCCGCCGCGGCCCAGTGCCCGTAGTGCGACCCGCCGGCGAAGGCGGTGCTCGGGGTGGTGAGCACGATCCGGCCGCCCCGCCCGGCGAAGTCGTCGCGGGCGGACACGCAGGTGGCGATGGCGGCGTCCATGGTGTCCTGCCAGGCCCGGCCGAAGCCCTCGTCGTCGAGCTCGGCCAGCGGCACCGGCGTGACCTCGGCCGGGTCCCAGGGGGCGAACACGACGGCGTCGAGCCCGTCGCCGGGGGCGCCCTCGTCGACCACGTCGGCCCCCTCGGCGCGCAGGCCCTCGGCCAGGCGCCGGGCCAGCGGCCCGCTCCCCACCATGCGCACCCGGCCGGGCGCGGTGCCCGTCGGTGCTCCGGTCGCGTTCGTCATCGGTCCCCCTCCCGCGGCCACGGCGGGCCGCGTCGACCCCGGTGTTGTAGCCGATCCGCCGCCCCGCCAACGCCGCCACCGGCTACCCGAACCTCCGCTTGTGTGACGGCGATCACCCGTTGCTACTGTCGCCCCCCATGGAGATCGGGTACACGCAGGAACAAGAGGCCTTCCGCGACGAGCTGCGGGCCTACTACGACACCCTCCTCGACGACGCCACCGTCGAGGAGCTCTCGCACGGCCACGGCATCGGCGAGAGCACCAAGCGCGTCTGGAAGCAGATGTGCGCCGACGGCTGGGCCGGCGTCGGCTGGCCCAAGGAGTGGGGTGGCCAGGGCCGCAAGGCCATCGACCAGTTCGTCTTCTTCGACGAGTCGATGCGTGCCGGTGCCCCGGTGCCGATGCTCACGCTCAACACCGTCGGCCCGACGATCATGAACTACGGCACCGACTGGCAGAAGGAGTTCTTCGTCCCGAAGATCCTCGCCGGCGACATCCACTTCTGCATCGGCTACTCCGAGCCCCAGGCCGGCACCGACCTCGCCGCCCTCCAGACCCGTGCGGTCCGTGACGGCGACGAGTACGTCATCAACGGCCAGAAGATGTGGACCTCGCTCGCCGGTGGCGCCGACTACTGCTGGCTCGCCGTGCGCACCGATCCCGAGGCCAAGAAGCACAAGGGCATCTCGGTGATCATCGTCCCGATGGACACGCCCGGCATCACCATCCAGCCGCTGCACCTCATGGGCGAGCACGACATCAACGCCACGTTCTTCGACGACGTCCGTGTGCCGGCCAAGTACCTGGTGGGCGAGGAGAACGGCGGTTGGGGCCTCATCACCAACCAGCTCAACCACGAGCGCGTCACCCTCTGCTCGAGCGGCATGCCCGAGCGCCACCTCCACGACGTGCGCGAGTGGGCGCAGAACACGACGCTGCCCGACGGCACCCGCGTGATCGACCAGGAGTGGGTGCAGGTCAACCTGGCCAAGGTCCACGCCCGCCTCGAGTTCCTGAAGCTGGCCAACTGGAAGGTGGCCTGGTCGTCCGAGCAGGGTGCCCTGCACCCGGCCGACGCCTCCACCGTGAAGGTCTTCGGCACCGAGTTCTACCTCGAGGCCTACCGCCTCCTCATGGAGGTCCTCGGGCCGCGCGCCTACCTCAAGGGCGACGCCCCCGAGGCCATCATGCGCTCGAAGCTCGAGGCCGGCATCCGCGGCACCATCATCCTCACCTTCGGTGGTGGCACCAACGAGCTCCAGCGCGACCTCATCGCCATGTTCGGCCTCGGGTTCCCCCGATCGGCCCGCTGACCCACGCCCACGCAGAGAACGACGAGAGAGAAGAAACGACGACATGGATTTCTCCTTCACCTCCGACCAGGAGGAGCTGCGGGGCCTCGCCAACCGCGTGCTCACCGACCGCTGCACCCCCGAGCACCTCAAGGAGGTCGCCTTCGGCGACGGCGCCACCGGCGTCGACCTCGACCTGTGGCGTGAGCTCGCCGGGCTGGGCCTGGTGGGGATCGGCCTGCCCGAGTCCGCCGGCGGCGGTGGCATGGGCTTCGCCGAGGTCGGCATCGTGCTCGAGGAGGTCGGCCGCGCGGTCGCGCCGGTGCCGGCCCTGCCGGTGATGGCGATGGCCGGGCCGTTCCTCGCCCAGCACGCCCCCGACCAGCTCGAGGGCCTCGCCTCCGGTGACCGCATCGTGACCGTGGCGCTCCACGAGCTCACCGGTGACGTCGCCACCCCGGCCCTGACGGCCGCCGGCGGCAGCCTCACCGGCGTCAAGACCAACGTGCCGTTCGGCACCGTCGCCGACGCCTTCCTGGTGTCGGCCACCGACGGCATCTACCTGGTCGAGGCCGACGCCGACGGCGTCACCGTCGAGCGCCAGGACGCGGTCGACGACATCCCCGACGCCCTGGTCACCCTCTCAGGCGCGGCGGGCACCCGCATCGCCGGCCCCGAGGCACTGGGCTCGCTGCTCGACCACGGCCGCACCGGCCAGGCCCTGATCATGGCGGGTGTCACCGCCAAGGCCGTCGAGATCACCGCCGAGTACGTGAAGGAGCGCGTGCAGTTCGACCGCCCCATCGCCACGTTCCAGGCCGTGGCCCAGCGCGCCGCCGACGCCCGCATCGACAGCGAGGCCATCAAGCTCACCGGTTGGCAGGCCGCCATGCGCATCGACGAGGGCCTCCCCGCCGCCGAGCACGCGGCGTCGGCCAAGTACTGGGCGGCCGAGGGCGGCCAGCGCGTCGTGCACGCCGCGACCCACCTCCACGGTGGCGTCGGCGTCGACCGCGACTACCCGCTGCACCGCTACTACCTCTGGACCAAGAAGCAGGAGCTGTTCCTGGGCGGGGCCACCGCCAGCCTGCTGAGCCTCGGGAAGATCCTCGCCGACGAGCCCGTCGGTTCCTGAGCCACGCCGAGGAGGGGGAGCGCGGGGCCGGGTGCACTTCACCCGGCCCCTGCCGCGCCCGGGGCCCGGCGTGAGCAGCGGGGCGACCCTGGGCGCACGCCGACTCATCAAACGTTCGTTGGGGTAGGGTCACCGGCCATGACGGCTGCCCCCGACTTCGACGTCCTCGACCCGCACTTCTACGACGACCCCTGGGACACCTACCGGTGGCTGCGGGCCAACGACCCGGTGCACTGGGACGAGAAGAACCAGATCTGGGTGCTGTCGCGCCACGAGGACGTGGTGCACGTCTCGCGCCACACCGAGCTCTACAGCTCGGCCCAGGGCGTGCGCCCGGTGCTCGACGTGCCGCTGTCGATCATCGCTATGGACGACCCCGAGCACACCCGGGTGCGCCGCCTCATCAACCGCGGGTTCACCCCGGCCCGGGTGCGTGAGCTGAGCGACCACATGCGCGAGCTCACCGCCGAGCTGGTCGACGACATCGCGGACCGGGGCGAGATCGACTTCGTCGAGGACTTCGCCATCCACCTGCCGCTGATCATCATCGCCGAGCTCATGGGCCTCGACCCCGACCAGCGCATGCAGCTCTACCAGTGGTCCGACGCCATGATGAGCGGCGAGGGCCGCACCGAGCCCGACGACCCGGCGCTGATCGCGGCGGCCACCGCGTTCGGCGAGTACGCGGCCCTCTGCGGCGAGCTGATCGAGGAGCGCCGGGGCAAGCCCGTCACCGAGGACCTCATCTCGATCCTCACCAACGCCTACGACCAGGGCTCGCTCGTCACCGGCGTCACGGCCGCGGCCGAGGCCCGGGCCGAGTCCGGCGACGACGCCGACGAGCTCACGACGCTCACCGACGACGAGCTGTTCATGTTCCTGTGCCTGCTCGTGGTGGCCGGCAACGAGACCACCCGGAACGCGCTCACCGGCGGCATGTTGGCGTTCTCGCGGTTCCCGGACGAGCGCGACAAGCTGATCGCGAGCCCGGAGCTGATCGACACCGCCGTCGAGGAGATCGTGCGGTTCGTGTCGCCGGTGATCAGCTTCAGCCGCACCGTCACCGAGACCCACGTCTACAAGGGCCACACCTTCGAGGAGGGCCAGAAGGTGCTGATGCTCTACCAGTCGGCGAACCGCGACGAGGCGGTGTTCGACGACCCCGACACGTTCCGGATCGAGCGCGACCCGAACCCGCACGTGGGCTTCGGCATCGGCACCCACTACTGCCTGGGCGCCAACCTGGCCCGTGCCGAGATCGGCGTGGTGTTCGAGGAGCTGTTCCGCCGGCTCCACGACATCCACGTGCCCGACGGTGTGGTGCCGCCGCGCGGCGAGAACACCCTCGTCATCGCGCTGCAGCACCTCCCGGCCGTGTTCACCCCCGCCAAGACCCTGGTCTGAGGTGGCCCGGTCGTGACCGCCGTCGGCGCCTCCACCCGTGAGCGCATCCTCGACACCGCGTTCGAGCTGACCACCGCCGAGAACTCGACGGGCATCTCGATGCGGCGCCTCGCCGACGCGTGCGGCGTGAACGTGGCCACGATCTACCACCACTTCCCCTCGAAGGCCGACCTGCTGCGGGCGGTGCTCGAGGAGCGGGGCTACCCGCGTCGCATGGGCGAGGAGGGGCCCCCTCCGGGGCTGCGGGTCGAGGGCTCGCCACGCGAGACGGTTCGTCGGCTCATGGTCTGGTTCTGGGGCCAGGCCGAGGCCGAGGAGTCGGCCTGGCGGCTGTTGATCGGCGAGGGGCTGCGCGGCGAGCCGGGCGCTCGCGAGGAGGCCGGGCGCCTCGTCGCGCTGCTCGAGCCGGCGATCCTGGCCTGGCTCGACGAGCTCGTGTCCGACATCGGAGCGCGCGCAGCGATGATCGCACCGGTGCTGCGGACCACCCTGTTGTCGCTTGCGATCGAGCACCTCGCCCTCGGCCCCGACGAGGCGCGGGCGGCGGCGCGCATCGACGCCGTGGTGGCGGTCCTGCCGCTCGATCCCGACGTCTGATCCAGCGATCGGAGGTGGTTGCCCCGGCAACTACCGTGACCACCAAGAGTGGCGAGAAGGCCACCATGTGGCGCTCGTGGAGGAATCTTCGCCACGTGCCGCGTTTGTCAGGTGGTGTGTAGCTATTCTCTGCCGCCGTGAACGTGCTCGTGGTCGACGACCAGCGCATGGTCGGTGACGGTCTGGTGCACGCGCTCTCCGCGCAGCCCTCGATCACCGTGGTCCGGCAGGCCAACTCCGTCGCCCAGGCGGCCGAGATGGTGGCCGACTTCGCGCCGTCCGTGGTCGTGGCCGACTGGGAGCTGCACGACGGCGACGCCGTGGCGGTGCTCGACGCCGTCCGCCGGGTGCGGCCCACGGCCCGGGTGCTGGTGCTGGCCGACCTCGACGACGCCGGCGCCGTCATCACCGCCCTGGCCGCCGGGTGCGACGGCTTCGTCACCCGCGACCGCGGCATCGACGAGCTCGTCCACGCCGTCGAGGCCGTGAGCAAGGGAGAGCCCGTGCTCTCGCCGGCCGCCACCGCGGTGCTCGCCCGCGGCCACCGCCCCCACGACCGCTCCGACGGCCCCGTGCTGTCGGCCCGCGAGCTCGAGATCGTCTCGGGGCTGGCGCGGGGCCTCACCAACCGGGCGATCGCCGAGGAGCTCTTCCTCAGCGTCCACACCGTGCGCAACCACATCCAGCGGATCTGCCGCCGCCTCGGCGCCAGCACCCGCCTGGAGGTCGTGGTGATCGCCGCCCGTGAGGGGCTCGTCGACCTCGCCGCCGGCGCCTGACCCCACCCGCACGCGGGTCGGCGGCCCCGTAGGGCCGCCGACGTCGGATCCGCGCTGCCCGCCGACGGCTACTTCGCCGTGGCCGCCCGCTGGGTGGCGTTGAAGGTGTAGCTGATCACCGAGCTCTGGCCCTGCAGCGTGTTCGGGGCGCTGCTCGGCAGGGTGAGGGTGACCCGCAGGTTGTTGGTGGCGCCGGTGGTGAGGGTCATGTTCGACAGCGCCAGGTTGGTGCCGATCACCGGCGTCGAGGCGAGCACCGAGGTGGTGGTGCCGCTGCACGTGTAGGTGAACGGGGCGACGGTGCCGGTCTCGGTCCATGCCACCGAGCACTTGTCGATCACCATCTGGAGGCCGTTGGTGGTGTCGGTGTTGAGCAGCGAGCTGGTGGTCGCCGCGGTGGTGAGCGTGATGCTCGACAGGTCGAGGGTGCCGCCCGTGGTGAGGGTGACGGCACGCTGGATGGTGTCGCCGGCCGCGATGTTGGAGGCGCCGACGCTCAGGCGGTTGCCAGCGGCGTTGGTGCCGATGCCGTTCAGGGTCAGCGTGCCCGAGGCCACCGACTGCGAGGCGTTGCTGGTGCCGCTGAACGCCGCGAACGCGGCGCCGCCGACGCCAGCCGTGGCCAGAGCGAGGAGGCCGCCGGTGACCATCGCCTTGTGGCGGAGGCTGCGGCGGGGCTTGGGGAGTGCGTGCTTCATGGGTGGGTGGGTTCCTTCGTGTGCCGTCGTCCGGGGTGGGTGCACATCCCGGCTCACCGAGGTGATCGGCACCGGTTCAGGTGAGGTGGAGCGGGCAGGTACGGATGTACCTGACGATTGGTGGGGCGTGGCCCCCTCGGTCTCCCGGAGCGTGGGAAGCCGGGCAGAGCGGGCCACGGAGGGTGCGTGGCAGCTTCATCAACCGAGCTCGACGCGGCGGACGTCGTTCGAGCCGTTGTTGGTGGCCCGGTCGGAGATCAGCAGGTCGCCGTCGGCCAGCACGGTGAGGAACGACGGCGTGCGGGCGGTGGCGCCGAGGGCGGGGCCGCCGTCGCCGCTCGAGCTGTTGGTGCCGGTGAAGGCCAGCTTCGTCGAGGTCCCCGCCGAGATCTCGCGCACACAGCGGCGGCCCGTGTCGGCGACGTACACCGTGCCGTTGGCGTCGACCGCCACGCTCTGCGGGGCGGACAGCGACGCCGAGGTGGCGGCGACCGTCGACGCGCAGTTCGTCGTGCCGCCCCCACCGGCCACGGCGGTCACGGTGGTGCCTGAGACCTTGCGGATGCAGTTGCGGCCGGTGTCGGCGACGTAGACGTCGCCAGAGGAGTCGACGTCGACGTCGAGGGGGCCGCTGAGCGAGACGGCGCTGGCGGTCGTGGTGCCGCAGGTGGTGGTGGCGCCGCCGCCGGCCACGCGGGTGACGGTGCCGGTCGAGCTGACCATGCGGATGCAGCTGCGGCCGGTGTCGGCGATGTACACGTTGCCGGTGGAGTCGACGTCGAGGCCGGACGGACTCGAGAGCGAGACGGCCGTGGCCGTGGTGGTGCCGCACGTGGTGGTGGCGCCGCCGCCGGCGACGCGGGTGACGTTGCCGGCGGTGTCGACCTTGCGGATGCAGTTGGCGCCGGTGTCGGAGATGTAGACGTTCCCGGACGGGTCGACGGCCACGCCCCGCGGCGCGTTGAGCGCCAGGCCCGAGACCGGACCGGTGTAGGAGCAGGCGGTCGAGGCGCCCGTGCCGGCGAAGGTCGAGATGTCACCGGCGGTGTCGACCACCCGGATCACGTCGTTGCCCGAGTCGGCGATGAAGACCCGACCGTCCGGAGCCTCCGCCGTGTCCAGCGGGGCACGGAGCCGCGCCGCGGTGGCCGCGCCACCGTCACCGGCGTAGCCGTTCTGGCCCGCGCCGGCGAAGAGGTTGATCGCCTGACGGCACTGGTCGGTGGGCATCTCGGGCGATGCCGCCGAGGTCCAAGGTGTGTCGACCGCCCTCGTGGAGAGGAACTTGGGCGTGGTGAGCGGCGTGGCGGGGGAGTACACGACGCTGGTGGCGCCGGCGGCGGCGGTGGCGCCCACGGTGGTGGTGCCGCCGGACGTGGTGGCCACCAGCACCTGGGCACTGTCGCTGCCGTTGGGGTTCGCCCACGACACCGTGGTCGAGGTGGCCGTGTCCCACGAGCAGGTGACCGCCGTCTTCGGCGGCACGGTGAGGCTGGCGTAAGGGGCCGAGGCCTGGGTGGTGCCGGCGAAGGATGCGCCGGCGCTGCGGATCGGGAGGGCGAGCGCGCCGGCGAGGACGAGGGCGACGAGCACCACGGCCGTGGTGGCGCCGGGGCGCATCCCGCCGCGCGTGCGGTCGTCGCCCGAGGGCTCGACCGGCGCGTCCGAGGAGGGGGCCGGGTCGGCGGGGAGCAGGAGCTCGCCGAGCGCGTCGCCGCGGAGGTCGGCGGCGTCGTCGACGGCGTCGTCGATCGAGGTTGCCTCCGCCGCGGGGGCGGGGGAGTCGTGGTGGGGGCCGAGGTGGAGCACGCGGTCGAGCGCGGCGTGCCAGGTCTCGCTGGCCTCCTTGGGCTGGGCTTCGGCCAGGGCGGCCTCGCGCTCCTCGTCGGGGGTGGGCTTGCGCCACACGTGGTGGAGGCCGAAGCCGAGGACGAGGGCGGCGCCGATCACGGTGAGGACGAGGCGGGTGGTCGGGTCGGAGAGCTTCAGCAGCAGGCTGCCGACGACGGGCACCGAGTAGCGGACCTGGTGGAGGTGGTCGCCGTCGACCGTCAGGCGCCAGGGGTCGGGGCCGTTGTTGGCGTCGCCCTTGGTGGTGAACACCGGTCGGCCGTCGATGTCGGCCTCGACGGTGGCCACTCGGTGCACCGTCATGCGCCCCGTCTCGGGGGCGGCGAAGACGATGATGTCGCCGACCTCCACGTCGTCGACGGCGATGGGGTCGACCACGATGACCGACCCCTTGTGGATGGTGGGCTCCATGGAGCCGGTGGGCACCGTCTGGATCGAGAGCCATCCGGTGAAGGTGCCCACGGAGAGCACGAGGACCCCGAGGACCGCGACGGCGAGCGCGAGGCCCACCGCCCACCGCATCGCCGTGGCGATGGGTGAGCGGCGGGTGCGCCCGGAGGCGCCCTCGGCTCGGCCGGTCGTGGTCATCGGGGTCCGCTACTGCTGTCGGTCGGGGACCGGGGCTACTGGTTGGTGCCGTTGCGCTGCGTGGCGGTGAACGTGTAGTCGATCACCGACGCCTGGTTCTGCAGGGTGTTCCCGGCTGCGTTCGGCAGGCTCAGCGTGACGCGGAGGTTGTTGGTGGCGCCGTTGGTGAGGTCGAGGTTGTTCAGCGTCCGGCCGGTGCCGATCACCGAGCTCGAGGCGAGCACCGAGGAGACGGTGCCCGAGCAGGTGTAGACGTACGGGAACGCCGACTCGGTCCACGGCACCGTGCAGCTGTCGATGGTCATCTGGAGGCCGTTGGTGGCGTCGGTGTCGAGCAGCGAGGTCGTGCTGGCCGCGGTGTCGAGCGTGATGCTCGCCAGGTCGATGGAGCCGGTGTTGGTCATGGTGACCGCACGCTGGATGGTGTCGCCGGCCGCGATGTTGGAGGCGCCGACGGTGAGCCGGTTGCCGGCCACGTTGCCGTTGATGCTGCTCAGGCTGACCGTGCCCGAGTCGACGGCCTGGGAGGCAGTGCTGGTGCCGGTGAAGGTCGCGAAGGCGGCGCCACCGACGCCGGCGGCGGTGAGGGCGACCAGGCCGCCGGCGACGACGGCCTTGGTGCGGGTCGATGCGCGCTTGGTCGTGGTGAGGGAGTGCTTCATCTGGGGGATGTCCTTTCGGGTGGGCGGGGTGTGGTGCACCCCGGCGCCGGGACGGGTGCACATCCCGGCTCCAACCGATCGGCCCCTACCGAGCTTTGCTAGATCCGATAGGTACGGATGTACCTATAGAAAGAGTCAACAACGTCAAGGCTCGGTCAAGGGAGCCCGGACGCGGCGAGGGCCCGGGCCCGGACGGTGCCGGTCCCGGGCCCTCGGGCACAGGGTGTCGGGGCGGCTCTCGGCCGCACCGGTCAGGGCTCGACGGTGTAGGTGTCGACGCCCGACTTGAGCAGGGTGCCGGGTGTGTTGCCGGTGGCCTGGCCGTCGACGATCACGGCGGTGCCGTTGACCAGCACCCGCTCGACGCCGAACGAGCCGGCGGTGAGGCGCTCGCAGCCGCCGGGCAGGTCGGCGACCATCTTGGCGTTCTCCGAGCCCACGGTCTCGGGGTCGATGACCACGATGTCGGCGAGCTTGCCCTCGGCGATCGTGCCGCGGTCGCGCAGGCCGAACAGCTCGGCGGGCACCTGGGTCATGAGGTTCACGGCCTTCTCGACCGGGATCAGCT
>CAMFLJ010000028.1 GCA_945957335.1 uncultured Actinomycetes bacterium
TTAGTCTCGTGGGCTCGGAGATGTGTATAAGAGACAGAGTCGCACCGCGGCGCCGACGGCCTCGCCCTCGAGCACGGCCGGGTGCAGGCGCCCGACGGCTCGGTGGTGGCCGAGTCGTTCCACACCCGCTGGACGGGCGCCTAGCGAGCGGCGGTGGCGCGGACCGGGCCCGTGACCGGTCCGCTCACCAGCGGTCGAGGCGGGGGTTGGGCCACTGGTCGGGGTGCTCGGCCCGCCACTGCTCGAACAGCTCGACGGCCTCGGTGCTCTCGACCCGCTCGATGCGCACCGGGGCCAGCGCGTCGCCGTCGAGCCAGGCCGCGCCGCCGCTGTCGAACGGCTGGCGCACCACCAGGAGCGTGCCGAGGCGGAAGTGGCGCGCCGCGCCGGCGCACATCCAGCACGGCGGCATGGTCGTGAGCATGGTGTGGCCGCTCAGATCGGCCACCCCGAGGTCGCGGATGGCGTTGAGCTCGGCGTGCGAGGCGATGTCGCCGCTCGGGAAGAGCATCCGGTTGTGGGCCCCGATCACGACCGCGCCCGATGCGTCGGCGATCGCCGCGCCGATGGGCATGCCGCCGGCGTCGCGGCTGCGCCGCGCCTCGGTCAGGGCGGCTTCGAGCAGGTCGGCGTGGGGCACGGCGGGCTCCGGACGGTTCGGGGGCGGTCGATCGCTCGGGAGATGTTCGCACCGGTCGACGTGGGGCCGTGACGGCCCGGGCCTAGCGTTGCCCCCGTGGCCTTCGACGACGACCCGCGCTCGACCCCCGCCAGCGTGCGGGCCGAGCTCGTGGCCGCGCTCGAGGGCTCGGGCGCCGGCGCCTCCGACCGGGGCCGCACCGCCCGGGCCGGCGTGTTCCTCAGCCGGGTCGTGGGGCGGCTGCGGCGGCCCGACACGCCGATGGGCCCGGCTGCGGTGAAGGCGGCCAAGCACACGCGCCGGGTCACCGCCCGCTTCGGCTTCGACGACGACGTGGCCGACGTGTTCGTGGCCCTCGCCGCCGCCATCGCCGACGAGGCCTCCGACCTGTGGGACGACGAGCTCGCCGACATGGCGTCCCGTCCCGACCGCGGCGGCCGCGCCGCCCGGCTCGTGTCGGTGGCCGACCAGGCCCGCGCCCGCGCCCGGCTGGGCTCCTCGTTCGTCGACGAGATCGTGCCCGCGGTGGCCACCGGGCTGGCCGGCTTCGTGCCGGGCCTCGCCCTGCGCCGGCCGCTCGCCCACCCGTCGGTGGCGGTGGGCGCGGCGGTGGCGGGTGGCCTGGCCTCCACCGCGATGGTCGGCACCTCGGCCGTGCCCGTCGCCCTCGCCCTCTCGGTGGTCACCGAGGCGGCCGAGACCTATGCCCAGGGCTCGGTGCTGGCCGCCAAGTTCCGGGCCGAGGGCCGCGAGCCCACGGTCACCGAGCTGCTCGACGAGATGGCCGCGCTGACCGGCGACGGCATCTTCGGCCGTTCGCGCCCCGAGGCCGCGGCGATGCTGCGCACCACCGCCCTGCCCCGATTGGCCGACACCCTCGAGCGCCGGGTGGGCGTGCGGGTCGCGTCGCTGGCCACGGTGGTCGGCCCCGCGGTCGTCGAGGGCGGGCTCGTCACGTGGGGCCTGGTGAAGGCGTCGCGGCACCGGCTGCGCAGCCAGGGCGACGAGCTGCCGCCCACCGAGCCGCCGGCCGGGGCGCCCCCTCCCCCGCCTGCCTAGGCCTCGAACGCCAGCTCGCCGCCGAGGCGGGTCGAGTGCACCTCGATGGCCCCGATGGCGTCGGGGTCGACGGTGCGGGGGTCGGCCGAGAGCAGCACGAGGTCGGCGTACTTGCCCACCTCGAGGCTGCCGAGCACGTCGTCGCAGTGGGTCTGCCAGGCGGCGTCGATGGTGATCGCGCGCAGGGCGAGGTCGACGGCGTCGCACTCTGCCGGGTTGAGCACCTCTCCGCCGTCGCGCATGCGCCGGGTCACCGCGGTCTGCACGCTCAGCAGCGGGTCGACCGGCGTGACCGTGTAGTCGCTGTGGAGGCTGGGGCGCAGGCCGTGGCGGCGGGCCGAGGCCACCGGGTCGAGGCGCCCGGCCTTCTCGGCCCCGAGGATCTCGTCGCGGAACGCGCGGCCCCAGAAGTGCACGTGGTTCATGAGGAACGAGGGTGAGAGGCCGAGGGCGGCCATGCGGGCGAGCTCGTCGTCGGTGGGCAGCGAGCAGTGCTCGATGCGGTGGCGGCGGTCGTGCGCCGCCGGGTCGAGGCCGGCCAGCGCCCGCTCGTACGCGCTCACGACCTGCTCGACGGCGGCGTCGCCGTTGGCGTGGATCATCAGCTGCCAGCCGGCGGCGTGGGCGCGGGTGATGGCCTCGACGAGCTCGTCGTCGGAGTAGTTGGGGTGCCCGCACGCGTCGGTGCCCAGGTAGGGCGTGCTCTGGTAGCCGCTCAGGCCCTGGTTGGAGCCGTCGGACACGATCTTCCAGCTCTGCACCCGCACCCGGTCGTCGCCGGCGCCGGGCACGGTGCCGTTGGCCTCGTACGCGGCGCGGGCCTGCTCGGCGATGGCCACCCCGATGCGGGCGCTGAAGCGGCCCTGGGCGGCGAGGGCGTGGAGGAGGTCCACCTCTCCCCCGCCGAGCATGGTGCCGGTGAGGGCGTCGTGCAGCCGGGTCACCCCGCGCCTCGACGCGACGGCCACCGTGTGCACGAGGCCCTCGACCATCTCGTCCTGGGTCTTGCGCGGCAGCGATCCGAAGAGCATGCCGATGGCGCCCATCTCGCCGGCCGAGCCGTCGAGGCGACCGTCGACGCGGCCGAAGAACCCGCCGGGTGGGTCGGGGGTGGCGTCGGTGATGCCGGCCAGCTCGAGGGTGCGCGAGTTCACGTAGGCGAAGTGCAGCGACGCGTTCATGACGAGCGCGGGCCGGTCGGGCACGAGCCGGTCGAGCAGGTCGCGGGTGAGCTGCGGGTGGCCGGGGAAGAGCGACGGGTCGTAGCTCTGGCCCAGGACCCAGCCGTGCTCGTCGGGCGCGGCGTCGGCGGCGCGGATCGCGTCGAGGACGCTGTCGAAGGTGGCGTGGGTGAGCGGCGAGCAGTCAACCCAGCCGTCGAGCATCGCCGAGGGCCACAGGTGCATGTGGGGCTCGACGAAGCCGGGGTAGGCGACCTGGTCGCCGAGCTCGAGCACCTCGGTGCCGGTGCCCCGCAGCCCCTCGACGTCGGTGAGCGCGCCGAGCGCCACGATGCGGCCGTCGCGCACGGCCATGGCCTCGGCGGTGGGGTTGAACGGGTCCATGGTGACGAGCGAGCCCACCACCAGCAGGTCCGCCGGCACCCGCTGCGTCGGGTCGAACGGCGCGCGGGGCACCGGTCGGGTGGGGCCGGGCGCGACCGGGCGGTGGTCGACGAGCAGCGCCAGCTCGGGGTGCGGCGTGCACGCCCCGCACGACAGCGGGTGGTGGTGGGTCAGCATCGGTGCTCCTCCGGTGGGCGGCCGCGGCGGGCGGGCCGGCCCTCGCCCAGCCTGGCAGCCGGGTCTCAGGGTTGCAGCTCGATGCGGTCCTCCGGTTGGAGGTCGAGGGTGACCTTCACGCCCGAGAGGCCGGCGTCGGCCAGGCGCGAGCGCAGCTCGGCGGCGTCGGGCTGGCTGCCGTTGCCGGCGACGACCACGACGTAGCCGTCCTGGGTCGACTCGACGCTGTCGAGGCGCCAGCCGGTGCCGTCGACCCAGGCGTCGGCGGCGTCGGTGATCTGCCGCGAGCGCACCGACTGCACGGTGAGCGTGCGGGTCGTCAGCGAGAGCGGCACGGCGAGGACGAGCACGGCGACGACGATGACCGCCACCGCGAGGCCCTGCTTGTGGTGGTGCTCGCCGTGGTGCTCGTCGCGCCTCGACACCTTGTAGACGGCCATCACGACGACGCCGCTGAGCAGGATGGCGGCCACGTTGGTGCCGAAGAGCAGGAGGGCGCCGAGCGCCTCGTCGGTGGCGCCCGCCTCGAGGGTGAGGCCGACCACGGCGAGGGGCGGCACCAGCGAGATGGCGATGGCGACGCCGGGGAGCGTGTCGGAGATGTCGGAGCGGGCCAGGGCGATGGCGCCCACCGCGCCGGTGGCGAGCGCGGCGACGAGGTCGATGGTGCGGGGGTGGATGCGCCCGGCGACCTGGGAGCTGGTGAGCGAGGTGACCGGCACCGCGGCGAGGTGGCCCATGAACCAGGCCAGCAGCACCACGGCGGCGGCGCCGCCGATCACCAGGCCGATGCAGCGGAGGAGGTTGGCGCGGTCGGCGAGCACGATGCCGAGCACGATCCCGAGGATCGGCGTCATCAGTGGGGCGACGATCATGGCGCCGATCACCGTGGCCGTGGAGTCGCTGATCACGCCGGCGGTGGCGATGACGCCGGCCAGGAGGAGCAGCATCCAGAAGCGGGTGAGCTTGCGCTTGGTGAGGGGCCCGTCGAAGAAGAGCTGGTCGCGCATTCGCACGACGTCGTCGGCGGTGATCGCAGCCATCAGCGGTGCTCCCGTTCCATGGCCGTGCGGCCCTCCCTGAGTCGGCGAACGGATCTCAGGGTGGCATCCGGCACGCCACGGTGGCGGGACCGTCCCGACGGACCACGGCGGCGATGACCTTCGGCCCTCTGCACCCCTCGGCGGCGGGTCGACGGTTGAGGTATGGCGACTCCGCAGAGGAGTGACGCAACCAGGCGGACCAGGCTCGTCGCCCGGATCACGGGCGCCCTCCTCGTGGCCGTCCTCGCCGGGCTCGGGCTGGCTGCCTGCGGTCCGAAGCGGGTGGTGATGGTCTACGGCGACTCGCTGGTGTGGGAGTCGCAGGGCGACATCACCTGGCAGATGGGCGACACCTACGACACCCGTGTCGTGTCGCTCGGCGGCACCGCCCTGTGCGACTACTCCGACCAGATCGTGTCCGACGCCGTGGCGTTGCGACCGAGCGTCGTGGTCGTGGCCTTCTCGGGCAACGCCTTCACCGAGTGCATGCAGCCGCCTGCCGGCCGGCTCAACGACGCGGCGTGGCAGGGCGAGAAGTACGGGGCCGACCTCACCGCACTGCTCGAGCGGCTGGCCCCCACCGGCGTGCCGGTCATCGTCGTGAGCCCGCCGCCGGCCCTGCGCCGCACGGTCCCGGCGAACGCCACGACCCCCGAGGCGGCTGCCGCGGCCGCGGCGGCCTCACCGGTGGTGCTGCCCGACCGCTGGGACGTCGGCCAGCGTCCCGACGGGTTCGAGAGCACCGACGTCGTCGTCGTGCCGGTGTACCGCGATGTCGTGGCCTCGGCCCGGGCTCGTGGTCGCGACGTCATGCTGATCGACGGCGGTCGCCTGCTGCGGGCCCCCGACGGCGGTTGGACGAAGGTGGCGCCCTGCCTGCCCTTCGAGGGTGCGGAGTGGGGCTGCCGGGACGGCGTGATCGACGTGCGGGGCCCGGATCTCGGCCACTTCTGCACGCAGGCCGCCTACGGCCCCGAGGGCGTGGTGGCCGGGTGCGGCATCTGGTCGAGCGGCGAGTGGCGCTACTCGACGGCGATCACCGACGCCGCGAAGTACCGCCTGGTCGGCACGACCGGATCGCTCGACACGGTGACCGGAGGTGCGGGCGCGGTGACGGTGGCGGGCTGGGCCCTCGACCCGCGCACGGGCGCGGAGCCGACCGCGGTCCACGTCTACGTCGACCACGCCGGGGTGGCGGTGGCCGCCGACCAGCTGCGCCCCGACGTCGGCGCCGTCTACCCGCTGGCCGGCGACGCCCACGGCTTCGCGACCAGCGTGGCGGCCTCGCCGGGAGCCCACCAGGTGTGCGTGTTCGCGATCGGTGCCCCCAACGTGCAGCTCGGCTGCGTCGGGGTGCTCGTCACCGGTTGAAGCTCGCGGCCCCACTGTGACGGGCGACACATGTAGGGTCCCGCCACCACCAGCCGTTCGGAACCGGGGGGTCCAATGGCACGACACCGGACAGGTGTGGCGATCGTCCTCGCGACGCTGCTGCTCGCAGCCGCGTGCGGACGCAGCGACGACAGCTCGTCGCCGACGACCACGGGGGGCAAGGCCGGCACCGGCAGCGCCGCGTGCGACGGCGTCGAGCTGAAGGCCAGCGACGTCGGCATCACCGCCGACACCATCACCATCCAGGTGATGGCCGACACCGGATCTCCGCTCGCGCCCGGCCTGTTCCAGGGGAACATCGACGCGGTCAAGGGCTACGCCGACTACGTGAACGCCAACGGCGGCATCGCCTGCCGCAAGCTCGTGGTGAACGCATGGGACTCGAAGCTCGACCCGACCGAGTCGAAGAACGGGCTCATCACCGCCTGCCGCGACGCGTTCGCGTCGGTCGGGGGCAACTCGCTGTTCAACCCCGACGTCACCCCGATGACCTCGTGCCCCGACGCCACCGGCGCGGCCACCGGCCTGCCCGACATCGCGGGGCTCACCGCCGACATCACCGAGGCGTGCGCACCGACGACGTTCTCGGTGCAGCCCCTGGGCGACCAGTGCCCGGTCACCGCGGGCACCCGTCCCGTCACCCAGTACTGGGGCTACTGGAAGTGGTTGCTCGACCAGAACCCGGACCTGAAGAGCCTGTTCATGGTGCCGGGCGACCTGCCCACCACCGTGCTGGCCTCCACCCCGATCCTCGAGGGCCAGCGCGAGGCCGGCATCGACGTGGTGGCCGGCTACAAGGTGTCGGGCCGTGACGAGCAGGCGGCGTACACCCCGAAGGTGCAGGCGGCGAAGTCGCTCGGGGCGAACATGATCTACAACAACTCCAACGACGTGGCCATGGTGAAGATGCGCCAGGAAGCCGAGGCCCAGAACCTGCAGGGCATCGACATCTGGGCGTGCTCGATCGCCTGCTACACCGACGCCTTCAAGCAGGCGGGCAACACCGTCGACGGCACCTACGTGGGCATGACCTTCCTGCCGTTCGAGGAGAAGGACCAGAACCAGGAGCTGGCCAACTACCTCGACCACGTGCCCTCCCCGAGCTCGTGGGGGGCGAACGGCTGGCAGGCCGCCGTGCTGTTCGAACAGGCGGTGAACCGGGTGGTCGAGAAGGACGGCCCGAACGGGCTCACCCGGGCCAAGCTGCTCGACGCCCTGACCAACTTCGGCACGTTCGACGCCAACGGCTGGATGGCTCCCCTGCCGATCCGCGGCGTCGGGTCGTGCGGCCTGGTCATGCAGATCGAGGGCGGCCAGTTCAAGCGGGTCTACCCGACCGAGGCGGGCACGTTCGACTGCCACCCGGAGTTCGTGCAGACGATCCAGGTCGACCCGGCCGCCATCGCCGCGACCCTGCAGTGACGCCCTGAGCCCGGCGGTGCGCGAGCGCCGCCGGGTGCGTCGCGAGAGCACCCGGGCAGCGCGCCGGGCAGAATGGCGACCCCGCAGGTCTGCATTCAGGCCGTGTGGTCGACCGCCCAGCCCAGGAGCGCCCCCATGAAGATCGCCGACGACATCACCCAGCTCATCGGGGGCACCCCGCTGGTGCGCCTCCAGGGCGTCGAGGGCGACGCCGACGTGCTCGTCAAGCTCGAGTACTTCAACCCCGGTGGCAGCGTGAAGGACCGCATCGGCCTGTCGATGATCGAGGCCGCCGAGGCCGACGGCCGCCTGGAGCCGGGCGCCACCATCGTCGAGCCCACCTCGGGCAACACCGGCATCGCGCTGGCGATGGTCGCCGCGGCCCGGGGCTACAAGGCCATCTTCACCATGCCCGAGACGATGAGCTCCGAGCGCCGCATGCTGCTGCGCGGCTACGGCGCCGAGCTGGTGCTCACCCCCGGCCCCGACGGCATGGGCGGCGCCATCGCCAAGGCCAAGGAGATCGCCGAGGAGCGCGGCGCGCTGCTGCTCAGCCAGTTCGACAACCCGGCCAACCCCGACGTGCACCGCCGCACCACCGCCGAGGAGATCTGGGCCGACACCGACGGCACGGTCGACATCGTGATCGCCGGCGTGGGCACCGGCGGCACGATCACCGGCATCGGCGAGGTGCTCAAGGAGCGCAAGCCGTCGGTGCAGATCATCGCCGTCGAGCCGGCCGCCTCCCCGGTGCTGTCGGGCGGCGCCAAGGGCCCCCACCCGATCCAGGGCATCGGAGCCGGCTTCGTGCCCGGCAACTACCACGGCGACGTCGTCGACGAGATCATCACCGTCGAGGCCGACGACGCCTTCGCCGAGGCCCGGTCGCTGGCCACCACCCAGGGCCTGCTGCTCGGCATCTCGTCGGGTGCCGCGGTGAGCGCCGCCCGCAAGGTCGCGGCTCGGCCCGACAACGCCGGCAAGCGCATCGTCGTGATCACCGCGTCGTACGGCGAGCGCTACCTCTCGACCGCGCTGTTCGCCGGCCTGGGCGACTGATGCTCGCCACCCTGCGGCGCGACGTCCGGGCGGTGCTCGATCGCGACCCGGCGGCCCGCGGGGTGGTCGACACGCTCGTCACCTATCCCGGCCTGCACGCCCTGTTCGCCCACCGGGTGGCCAACTGGCTGTGGCACCGCGGCCGGCGCCTGTCGGCCCGGTTCGTGGCCTTCGTGGCCCGCACGGTCACCGCGGTCGACATCCACCCGGCGGCCACCCTCGGTCCGGGCACGTTCATCGACCACGCCACCGGCGTGGTGATCGGCGAGACCACCGTGGTCGGCGAGGACTGCACGATCTACCAGGGCGTCACCCTGGGCGGCACCAGCACCCGGCCCGGCAAGCGCCACCCCACCCTCGGCGACCGCGTCGTGGTGGGTGCGGGCGCCAAGGTGCTCGGTGCCATCACGGTCGGCGACGACGCCCGCATCGGCGCCAACGCGGTGGTGGTGCGCGACGTCCCACCCGGCACCGTCGTCGTCGGCGTGCCCGGCCAGATCGTGGCCCGCACCTCCACCCTCGAGGCCGGTCACGGGGTCGACGTGGCCCTCGACTCGAGCGTCGACATCGTGGCGGCCCGATTGAGCGCCCTCGTCGACCGGGTCGGCGAGCTCGAGATGCAGCTGGCCGGCCGGGTGAGCACCAAGGGCCCGGTCGAGTCGTCCGACGGCGTCTGGGACGTCGACGACTTCGTGATCTGATCGCACCCGTGCACTGGCGTCGCCCGCCCCGTTGGTGGCCGTTCGGCCTGTCGGCGCTCACCCTGGTGGTGAGCGTGTGGATCCTGGTGGTGCTGTGGGACCCGATCACCGCCGGCCACCCCGCGTACTTCATCACCCTGCGCCTGGTGGCCGCGGTGTCGGTGCTGGTCGGCGCGGTCAGCCTGCTCACGCGGCGCACCGAGCCGGTCGAGCGCGAGCCCCGGCCGCTCTGGCGGGTGATCGTGGTGCGGGCCGTCGCCGTGCTGGCCACCCTCGGGCTGGTCGGCGTGCTGCTCTACCTGCGGCCCCACCCGGCGTCGAGCACGGCGATCGACGCCATGGCCGGCTCGCCCGGTGCGACCGTCACCGAGTCCTCGATCCGCATCCGGCTCGACCCCACGACGAAGGCCGCCACCACCGGGGTGGTGTTCTACCCGGGGGCGCTGGTCGACCCGCGGGCCTACGTGCCCAACCTGCTGCCGCTGGCCGAGGCCGGGTACCCCGTCGTCATCATCAAGCTGCCGTACGACATCGCCTTCTTCGACCCCAACGGCGCCCAGGCGGTGATGGACGCGAACCCCGACGTCGAGCGATGGGTGGTCGGCGGCCACTCGCTGGGTGGGGTGATGGCCTCGTCGGTGGCGGGTCGGGACGACGCCCGCATCCAGGGCCTGCTGCTGTGGGGGTCGTACCCGAACGCCAGCATCGCCGACCGCACCGGGCTGGAGGTGACGTCGATCTTCGGCTCCGAGGACGGGCTCACCACGCCGGCCGACATCGACCGGACGAAGGACCGGCTGCCGCCGGGCACCGTGTTCGTCGAGGTGCAGGGCGGCAACCACGCCTTCTTCGGTGACTACGGCGAGCAGGGCGGTGACGGCGTGGCCACCATCACCCGCGAGCAGGCCCAGGAGCAGATCCGGGCCGCCAGCCTCGAGCTGGTGCAGCGGGTGGCCGCGACCGCAGCCGCGGCGAGCGGCGGCTGAGTCAGCCCCGCGGCTCGCGCCACATCGGGTACATCGGCGGGGCGCCCTCGGCGGCCACGATCTCGCCGGTGACCTCGAACCCGTGGCGCTCGTAGAGCACCCGGCTGCGCGGCGACGACGCCTCGAGGTACGCCGCCGCGCCGGCTGCGTCGATCTGCTCGAGCTTGCGGGCCAGCAGCAGGCCACCGAGGCCACGGCCCTGGGCCGAGGGGCGCACACCGAGCAGGTGGAGGTACCAGCACGGCTCGGTCGGGTGGTGCTCGCCCATGGCGGCGCCGAGGGTGGCGACCCGCTCGACCTGGCCCTCGAGGGCGGTGACGAACTCGTCGCCGTGCTCGATCCAGAAGTCGTCGGCCTCGCCGACGCCAGGCGGCTCCCAGTAGCCGGCGACCTCGTCGCCCACGAGGCTCTCGCCGTGGGGCATGTAGACGTGGCGGCCGAGCATCCGGAACATGCCCTGGGAGAGCCGGGGCCGCTCGGTGTCGTCGGGGAACAGCCAGGTGAAGATGGGGTCGTCGTAGAAGGCGTCGGCCAGCACCTCGGCCATGTGATCGACGTCGTCGGGGGTCGCGACCCGCAGCTCGGCTCCGCTCATGGGGCAGAGCTTGCCCCAGGACCGCTCAGCGGCGGCGGCCGCACACGAGGTAGGTGACGGGACCGACGAAGTTCACGGCGAGCGCCGGGGCCCAGGCCCACTTGGGGCCGCGGATCTGCTCGGGCGGGCGGCGCACCAGATCGGTGGCGGCCACGGCGAGGAGCACGACCTGCACGGTGCCGAGCGCGACGACGCCCGCCTTCTGGGGCGGGGTGAGGTCGGCCCAGCGCTTCCTGCCCCGGGGCGCGGGCTGAGGATCGGGCTCGGGGGCGGCGGTGAGGACGGTGGCCATGGCGTCAGGATCCCGCGCCCGGCCTGCCGGTGGTAGTGGCTTCCGGCCGCTCAGGAGGTGGCGGCGGTCCACTCCTTGAGCGCCCCGAACGACGCGCCCCAGTCGATGGGCGAGTCGCAGGTGGGGCAGTGGGCGTCGTCGTCGGTCATCTCGCCCTCGCAGTGCGAGCACAGCAACGCCGGCGGCTCGGCCTGGTAGACGGCGACGACGCGCCCGACGGCCTCGATCTTCTGCTCGCTCATGGTCCCCTCCTGGTCGGGTCGGTCCCGTCCGTCGACCATGCCGGGCGCACCGGGGCGCCGCCACGGCCGAAGGTCCCGACAGGCGGCCTGCCCGTCTGCGGCACCGGGACCGGATCAGCTGGAGAATCGCTAAGGCCCCGGCCCCGTGACGCCGATCACTTCGAGGTGCCGGATCCAGCCAGCTCCTACCAGCGCCGAGTGGGCGCCGTCGTGGTGACGGAGGAAGACCACCGCGCCGCGCGCACATCGGTGAAGAAGGCGACCTGGCAGACCATCCCCGGGGCGATGGCCCTGGCCCTCGTCGGGGTGATCGTGGCGACCCTCGTCGTCGAGTGGGCGTGGCCCGGCCTCGACGGCCTGAGCCTGGCGCTCGCCGTCGGCCTCATGGCCACCGCGCTCGAGCTGCCGGTGGTGCTGGCGATCAGCGTCTGGGGCACGAACCGGTCGATCCAGGCCATGGCCGAGTCCTACGCCCGTGAGCGCGAGATGGAGGGCGAGGCCCAGCGCCGCGAGTTCGAGACCCGCCTCGGCAACGCCCTCGAGATGGCGGCCAACGAGTGGGAGGTCCTGTCGATCGCCGGCCGGGCCGTCACCACCCTCGTGGGCGACGAGCGCGTCGAGATCCTCCTGGCCGACAACAGCAACGCCCACCTCGAGCGGGCCCTCGTGTCGGGCGCCGACGAGGAGGGCCCGGGCTGCTCGGTGCAGTCGCCGAGCCAGTGCGTCGCCGCCCGCCGCGGCCAGACCCAGGTGTTCTCCGACAGCGAGGCGCTCGACGCCTGCCCCAACCTCCAGGGCCGCGGCTACGGCCGTTGCGCCGGCGTGTGCGTGCCGGTGTCGATCATGGGTCGCACCACCGGCGTGGTGCACTGGGCGGGCGCCGTCGAGGACCTGCCCGAGCGCGCCACCGTCGAGCAGCTCGAGGTGCTGGCCAACCAGTCAGGTGCCCGCATCGGCATGATCCGCGTCGTCTCCGAGAGCCAGCTCCAGGCCACGACCGACCACCTCACCGGCATGCTCAACCGCCGGGCGTTCGAGGCCAAGGTCCGCGACCTGCGTGACGAGGACGTGCCCTTCAGCCTGGTGATGGCCGACCTCGACCACTTCAAGCAGCTCAACGACACCCACGGCCACGAGGCCGGCGACCGGGCCCTGCGGGTGTTCGTGTCGGTCGTGAAGTCGATCCTGCGCCCGGGCGACCTGGCCTGCCGCTACGGCGGCGAGGAGTTCGTCCTGGCCCTGCCCAACTGCGACGCCCCGGGGGCCACGCGGGTGTGCGAGCGGATCCGTGAGGCGCTGGCGCTGGCCGGCCTCGACGGCAAGGTGCCCGGCTTCACCTGCAGCTTCGGTGTGGCCCCGCCTCGCCTCGGCGCCTCGCTGCAGGAGCTGGTCAACGAGGCCGACGCCGCCCTCTACGAGGCCAAGCACGCCGGTCGCGACCGTGCCGTGCTGCTCGACCCGGTGCGCCGCGCCGAGCTCGAGACCCGCTTCGCCGTGGCGGCGGAGAGCGGTCCCGACTTCTCGTTCTGAACCTCGACCGGGCGGTCAGCCGGATGGTCAGGCCGGGCGGCGGTCAGACGGTCAGGGCGTGGCGCCGGGCAGGGTGTTGACCGGGTTGCCCTGCGGCATCAGCTCGACCCACGTGGTGCCGGGCGTGAGGGCGATGGGCTCGCCGGTGTCGCTGACCAGCTCGGCGGCCTTCTGCATGTTGGGCCGCTTCCACGTGCCGTTGATCTGGCGGCCGGCGGTGAAGACCTGCACCGGGCCCTCGCCGACCATGTCGGCCTCCACCGTGTTGCCGGTGGGGTCGGGCACGTAGCGCACCTGCATCACCACGATGTTCTGGGCGACGATCTGGTTGCCGTCCGGATCGAGGTCGGGGGCGTTGAAGATCGAGCGCTGCCAGACGCCGGCGGTGGGCTCCCACACCCACGCGGTGTCGTAGCCGCGGCCGAAGCCGACGGTGACGGCCGAGACCGTCGGGCCGGGCACCGGCGAGAGGATGCCGCGGTAGACGAACAGCGGGGTGGGTGCTCCTCCGTCGCAGCGGGAGTACATGCCGCCGACGTTGGCGAACAGGTTGTTCGGGGCCTTGCCGGGACCGCGGAACATGAGGTCGCCGGCCGAGGTCTCGTCGAGGGCCACCACCGGGACGCCCTTCAGCGAGGCGACCTCGTAGCTGTTGCCGCCCGAGTAGGCGAACACGCCGCCGAGGGGCCAGAGGATGTAGCGGTCGGTGGGCCGCACCGAGCGCACCGAGCCGACCTGGTCGGGGCCCTTCGACTGGTAGACGGCGACGAGGCGGGTGATGCCGCCGTCGACGACCTCCTCGTAGACCACGTCGGCCGACTGCACGTTGTGCTGGGGGTGGGCGTCGGCGGTGTTGCCGACCTTCACCGACACCGAGCAGCGCTGGGCGGCCTCGACGCTCTCGGACTCGAGGCCGGTGAGCGGCGCCGGCGGGTTGGGCACGCGGGTGGTGGTGGTCGTCGTCTCAGGCACCGTGTCGGCCGTCTGCACCTCTTCTTCCTTGCCGGACCGGAAGAGGAAGAAGCCGCCGACGACCAGGGCGATGACGACGACGATGCCGCCGCCGATGAGGAGGTTCCTGCGGGTCACGTCGTCATTGTGGAGCCCCGGGCCGCGGCGGTCGGTGATCCCTCAGACGGCTGACGGTGAGCCGGCCAGGTGGTTCGCGGCCTCAGCTGGTGACGACGCGGCGGAAGCCCTCGGTGAGGCGGCCCTCGGGCAGGCCGTGGGCCTTGGTGAGCGCGGCCGCGTTGGTGCGCAGGAAGCCCGGGAGGTCCTCGATCCAGGAGACCTGGCTGGTGTGCGACGACAGCGCCGCCACCTTCTTGTCGAACACGTCGGTGATGTCGACGAAGAGGTCGTTGGGCTCGAGGCCCACGATCCACACCTCGGGCACGCTGTGGGGCTCGAGCCCCTCGGCCAGCAGGCTGCGGTGGGCGTGGGGGTTGCGCGAGTCGGGGTAGACGGCGGCGATGGTGGCCTCGGCGGCGGCCAGGTGGTCGGGGTGGCTGGCGTAGATGCGGTCGTAGCGGCGCTCGGGCGACTGCTGGAGCACGAGGTCGGGCTTCACGTGGCGGATCACGCCGGAGATGCAGCGGCGCAGCTCGAGGCCGGGCACGAGCTGGCCGTCGGGCAGCCCGAGGAAGCGGACGTCGCTGACCCCGACGGCCGCGGCGGCGGCGCGCTGCTCCTTCTCGCGCATGGCGGCCAGCTCGACGCGGTCGAGCTCCTCGGGCGGGCCGGCCTCGCCGGAGGTGCAGATGGCGTACACGACCTCGGTGCCGGCGGCGGTGAGAGCGGCGATGGTGCCGGCCATGCCGAAGTCGATGTCGTCGGGGTGGGCCACCACCACGAGGGCCTTGGCGGGCGCGTTGCTGAGATCGACGTACTCGGGGCTGGTCACCGGCGGGAGGCTACCGACGTGGGCGGGCATCGGGTGCGTGTCGTCGGATGGACCCCGAGAACCATGGAGGGTGGCGCGCCTAGGGTTCCTCGATGCACAGCGACGCTTCACCCCCCCACCAGGCCGCTGTCGAAGGGCTCGAGGTCCTCGTCGCCAAGGCGTCGGCCGTCGATTCGTCGGGGCGCCTCCAGCAGGACCCGATCGACGGGCTGCGCTTCCGCCCGACCCGTCCGGTCCCCCACGAGGACGGGGTGGTCACCGAGGTGGCCCGCACCGACTGGGACCTCGTCGACGAGCCGATCGTGCACACCCACGTCACCACCACCCAGCCCGGCCGCATCCGGGCGTGGGGCCTGCACCGCCAGAGCACCGACCGCCTGTTCGTGGTGAAGGGCCTGGTGTCGATCGTCGTCTACGACGGCCGCGTCGACTCACCGACCCGGGGGCTCGTCAACGAGTTCAAGGTGTCGGAGCGCAACCCCGGCCTGGTCGTGATCCCGCCGAACCTGTACCACGGGTGGAGGGTCATCGGCACCGAGGAGGCGTTCATCGTGAACATGCCGACCTCGGCCTACGACCACTCGCAGCCGGATGCGCTCGACCTGCCCTACGACGCGCCGCAGGCCCCCGAGATCGTCCCCTGGCGCTGGTGAACCGGCGGTCATGAGCCCCCAGCGGCCCGCCCCGCGGGCGTTGGTGATCGTGCCGACGCACGACCACGCGTCCACCCTCGACCTGGCCGTGCGCAGCGCGCTCGAGCAGACGGTGGCCGAGCTCGAGGTGGTCGTGATCGGCGACGGCGTGGGCGACGACACCCGCGAGGTGATGAGCCGGCTCATTGCCGACGACGACCGGGTGCGCTTCGTCGACCGGCCCAAGTCGCCGAGCCGGGGCGAGGAGGCCCGCCACGAGGTGATCCTGGCGTCGGCTGCGCCGGTGGTGACCTACCTGGGCGACGACGACCTGTTCTGGCCCGACCACGTCGAGTCGATGCTGGCCCTGCTCGCCGACCACGACTTCGCCCACCCGTTCCCCGTGGTGGTCGAAGCCGACGGCTCGCTCGCCACCCTGCCGACCGACCTGGCCGACCCGGCCTGCGTCGAGTGGCACCTCCACCCGGGCCACAACACGGTGAGCCTCACCGGCGCCGCCCACACCGTCGAGCTCTACCGCCGGCTGCCGGCGGGTTGGCAGGCGCCGCCGGCCGGCCGCTGGCCCGACCACTTCATGTGGGAGCAGTTCTTCCGCCTGCCCGGCGTGCGGCTGGCCACCTCGGGCCGCTCGACCACGATCAAGCCGCCGGCCACCGGCTCGTCGGCCACCCCGGCCGAGCGCCGCGCCGCCCTGGAGGGGTGGTGGGACCGCATGCACCGGCCCGGTGCCCGCGCCGAGTGGGACGCGGCCGTCGCCGATGCGCTGCGGCGCACGGCGATCGAGACGTTCATGGCCCAGCAGGTGCTGCGCGACGACATCGACGACCTGCGCGTCGCCATGGCCGAGATGAACGAGGCGACCCATGCCCGGATCGCCCACCTCGAGCGCACAGCCGACGCGCTCACCGCCGAGCGCGACGCGGCCCGGGCCGAGGTCGAGGCGACGAGGCAGCGCCTCGAGGGTGAGCTCGCCGAGCTGCGCTCGACCCGCACGTGGCGGCTGCACGAGCGGGTCACCGCCAACCCGTGGGTGCGGCGGGCCTACCGGGGCCTGCGCCGCTGAGCCGACCCGATCGGGAAGCACCGGCCCGGTCGAGCTGTTGCGGCCCTCGAGGGAGCCGAGCGGCTCCGGGGAGGCTGGTCGGAGATGCGGATCGCGGTCATCGGGACGGGGTTCATCGGCGGGATCCTGGGGCGGGCGCTGGCGACGAGCGGCCACGAGGTCACGTTCGGGTCGCGCCACCCCGACGACACCGAGGTGGCCGGCGAGACCGCGGCCACCGTCGCCGGTGTCGGTGAGGCGCTGGCGGACGCCGAGGCGGTGATCGTGGCGGTGCCGGGCACGGCGGTGACCGAGCTGACCGCCGAGCACGGCGACGCCCTGGCCGGCGTGCTCGTGATCGACGCCACCAACCAGATGGGCGCGGAGGTGGCCAACGCCCGGGCCGCGCTGCCGGCGTCGGTCCGCTACGCCCGGGCGTTCAACACGCTCGGCGGCGAGAACTTCGAGGACCCGCTCTTCGCCGACGGCCCGGCCGACCTCTTCTTCTCGGGGCCCGAGGGCGACCGCGCCGCGCTCGAGGCGATCGTCGACGGCGTGGGCCTGCGCCCGATCTACCTGGGCGAGGACCGCGAGGACCTCGTCGACGCGCTGTTCAAGGTGTGGATCGCCCTCGCGCTCCAGCAGGGCCGGGGCCGCCGCCTCGCCCTCCGCCTCATCGACCACTGAGCCGGCCGGCCTCGCGGCCTCACCGAATGCGGCGTCCGTTCGCCGGGTATCTGCACGGGCACGGGGGCGACCGTCCGGTCGACCCGACCCCCCGTCCACCGGACGGACAGACCCTCTGGGAGGACACCGTGATCGGCTTCATCATCGGCCTTCTGCTCATCGGCATCATCGCCGGCTTCATCGCCCGGGCCGTGGTGCCCGGCCCCGACCCCATGAGCATCGTGGGCACCCTCGTGCTCGGCATCGTCGGCTCGTTCGTGGGCGGGTTCCTCGGCGCCCTGCTGTTCGGAAAGGACCTCGACACCGAGGGGTGGTTCCAGGCCTCGGGCATCATCGGCTCGATCCTCGGCGCCATCGTCGTGCTGCTGGTCTACCGGGCGCTCACCCACCGCCGTGGTGGCGTCGGCCGGGGTCACTACGTCCGCTGACGGCACGCGCCGCCCCGAGTCGCTCGGGGCGGCGCCCCCGGCGGGGCCACAGACATAGGGACCTTCGCCCGATGGCCCGCGGCGGCCGGGCGCGGCAGGATGGGCGGCCATGGGGGAAACCAACGGGAACGGGAACGGGTCGACGCCTCGGCGTGACCGCCACATCGCCATCATCGGCGCCGGCCCGGGCGGCATCAGCTCGGGCTACTACCTGCGCCAGCACGGCTACGAGAACTTCACGATCTTGGAGCGGGCCGACGACGTGGGCGGCACGTGGCAGCGCAACCGCTACCCGGGCCTGGCGTGCGACGTGTGGAGCCACGTCTACTGCTTCACCTTCGCCCTGAACCCGTCGTGGACCCGCTCCTATGCGGCGCAGCCCGAGATCCTCGCCTACATGCGCAAGACGGTCACGGACCTCGACCTGTGGGACAAGATCCGGCTCAACACCGGCATCTCCGAGGCCCGCTGGGACGACGAGAGCGCCACGTGGATCATCACCACCGACCAGGGCGAGAAGGTCGAGGCCGACGTCGTCATCAGCGGCCAGGGCATGTTCGGCGAGCTGAAGTGGCCCGACATCGAGGGCCGTGACTCGTTCGAGGGCATCGCCATGCACACCGGTGCGTGGGACGAGTCGGCCCCGATCGAGGGCAAGCGCATCGGAGTGATCGGCTCGGCCGCCAGCGCGGTGCAGAGCATCCCCGAGCTGGCCAAGGTGGCCAGCAAGCTCACCGTCTTCCAGCGCTCGGCCAACTGGGTGCTGCCCAAGGAGGACGTCGAGCACACCGACGAGCAGCTCGAGCAGTTCCTGAACCCCGAGGAGCTGCAGGCGTACCACGACGGGATCATGACGTTCCTGATCCCGAGCGTCCCGTTCTCGAACCCGGAGATCAACGCCGCGGCCGAGTGGGTGGCGGCGTGCGCCATCGAGGTGGTCGAGGATCCGGAGACCCGCAAGAAGCTCACGCCGGACACGCCGTGGGGCTGCCTGCGGCCGCTGTTCTCGAACCACTACTACCCGACGTTCAACCGGCCGAACGTGGAGCTCACGACCGAGGCGATCACCCGCATCACGCCCACCGGCATCGTGACCGCCGACGGCATCGAGCACGAGCTCGACGTGATCGTGTTCGCCACCGGCTACGAGGTCGACAAGTTCGCGTCGCGCATCCCGATCTACGGCCGGGGTGGCCAGTCGCTGCGCGACGCGTGGGCCGACGGCGCCAAGGCCTACCTGGGCTGCACGACCACCGGCTTCCCGAACCTGTTCATGCTCTACGGCCCGAACACCAACGTGGGCTCGCTGATCCCGGTGATCGAGCAGGAGGCCCACTACGCGGTGAAGACCGTGGAGGCGATGGACGCCGCCGGCATCGACTGGGTCGACGTGAAGCGCGACGTGATGGACGCCTACAACGTCGAGCTCGACGCGGCGATCGACGCGGTCGAGGTGTGGCACGGCGGGTGCAGCCACTACTACCTGGCCGACTCGGGCCGGAACGTCACGCAGTACCCGTGGTCGATGCAGACCTTCTACGCCAACGTCGAGACGCCCAACCTCGACGACTTCGAGCAGGGCGTCCGCGTCGACGCCTGAGCCCGCGCCGCCCCGGCCCTGCGGCTAACGGCCGAGGGCCCGGTCGCGGCGGACCCGGAACCGCCAGGTCCAGCCACCGACGCCGACGAGCACGAGCCCGATGATGGTGACGCCCTGGCTGTAGATCACCAGGCCGACGACGAACACGATGACGCCGACGACGAGCAGCAGGATCGACCACGTCGGCAGCTTGCGCGGGGGCGGGGCGGTGAGGTCGTGGCCGCACTTCTTGCACTCGGTGGCGTTGGCCTTCACCTTCGCTCCACAGCTGGGGCAGAGCGGGGTGGCCATGGGGGGCGACGCTAGCCCCCGGCGGGGCGGGCTCAGCTCAGCCGGTCGAACCCGGCCACGAAGTCGCCGGCGGTGTGGGCCCCGTCGATGGGCACGTCGGCGCCGCTGACCATCACCGAGAGGTCGCTGGCGAGGAACAGCGCGACGGAGGCGATCTCGTCGGTCGTGGCCTCCCGCGGGATGCCCCGCTTCTCCATGTAGGAGCCGATGGCGGGGCCGATCTCGGCCAGCTCCGCCCCCCACGGTGCGTACATGGCGGGGTTGCCGCCGGCGGGGCACACGGCGTTGACCCGGATGCCGTCGCGACCGAGCTCGACGGCCGCCGCCTTGG
>CAMFLJ010000029.1 GCA_945957335.1 uncultured Actinomycetes bacterium
GGATGGCGCCGCCGACCGCGGCGGGCACGAGCACGTCGACGTCGAGGGCCAGCAGCTCGTCGCCGTCGATGCGCCGCCCGGCGTCGAGGTCGAGCGGGCGGGCACGGGTGGAGGAGGCCGTGAGGGCCGCCACGTCGAGCCCGTCGGGGTCGTGCACCGCGCCGTCGCGGTCGCCGATGGCCACGACCTTCATGCCCGCGGCGGCGAAGGCGGTGGCGGCGTGGGCGCCGACGTTGCCGAAGCCCTGCACGGCGACCGTCGCGCCGCTGAGGTCGCGCCCGAGCTGCCCGGCGACGGTGTCGACCACGATCGCCACGCCGCGCCCGGTGGCGTCCTCACGCCCGACCGAGCCGCCGATGCCGACCGGCTTCCCGGTGACGACGGCCGGGCTGTAGCCGTAGATCTTCGAGTACTCGTCCTGGATCCACGCCATCACGCGGGCGTCGGTGCCCATGTCGGGGGCGGGGATGTCGAGGTTGGGCCCGATGAGGCGGTGGAACTTGGTGACGAACTTGCGGGTGAGCTGCTCGAGCTCGCGGTCGCTGAGCGCGGTGGGATCGCAGTCGATGCCGCCCTTGGCCCCACCGAAGGGCACGTCGACGAGCGCCGTCTTGAGCGTCATCAGTGCGGCGAGGGCCCGTGACTCGTCGAGGTCGATCTCGGGGTGGAAGCGCAGGCCGCCCTTGTAGGGGCCGCGAGCGTTGTGGTGCTGCACGCGGTAGCCGTTGAACACGGCGATCGAGCCGTCGTCGCGCACCAGGGGCAGCTCGGCCCTGATCTCGCGGGCGGCGAGCATGAGCAGCTCGGTGGTGCTGTCGGGGTACCCGAGCGAGCGGCACGCCGTCTCGAAGTACTCGTCGTGGCTGTTGCGGGCGCTCTCGGGCTGGGCGGCTGCGGGCACGGGCGGCAGCATAGGTTTGCTACCTGCAGCGCCGGCGGTTCGGGCTCGACCAGACTCCGGGGCATGGCCGACCGACCCGCCGCCCCCACCACCGCCTTCGATCCCGAGCCGTTCCTCGTGAACCTGCGCACCGAGGGAGACACCACCCGGCGGGCCGCCGTCGCCATCGGGCTCGAGGCCCCGGTGCCGACCTGCGAGGGCTGGGTCGTGCACGACGTGCTCGGCCACCTGGGCCGGGTCCACCGCTCGGTGTCGGAGATCATCGAGCGCCGGTCGGTCGACATCCCCGACGTCGCCATCCCGAAGCCGCCCGCGGGTGACAGCGTGCTCGGCTTCTTCGACGAGGGCCTCGAGCGGCTGCTCGCCGCGCTCGGCGGGCTGGTCGACGATCTCGACGTCACCCTCTACACGTGGGCGGGGCCCGGCTCGGGGCGCTTCTACTACCGGCGCATGGCCCACGAGCTGGCGATCCACCGCTTCGACGTCGAGTCGGCCGGGGCCGCGGCCCCCACCGCGTTCGACCCCGACATGTCGGTCGACGGCGTGAGCGAGCTGTTCGAGGTGCTCGTGCCGTTCTCCGCCCGGCGCTGGGAGCGGCCCCTGCCCGCCGGCAGCCTCCACCTCCACCGCACCGACGGCCCGGGGGAGTGGCTGGTGCGGGCCGAGGGCGGCGAGGTCGTGAGCACCCAGGAGCACGCCAAGGGCGACGCGGCGGTGCGGGGCGGCGCGTCGGACCTGTTCCGGTTCGTCTGGAACCGCGGGGCCGGACCGAGCATCGAGGTGCTGGGCGAGGCCGCCGTGGCCGACGAGTGGGCCGCGCTGGCGCCCTGAGCCCGACCGAGCGACAGGAGGAGGTGGCCGACGGTGGCGTCGATCGAGTTCAGCCCCGAGCTGCGGCCGGGTGTGGCGTCCGGTGAGATCACCCTCACCTACCGGCTCTGGCAGCGGGCGAGGGTGAAGGTCGGCGGTCGGTACCTCACCTCGGGTGTCGAGATCGAGGTCGACGACGTCGAGCTCGTGCCGTTCTCGACGGTGACGCCCGAGGACGTCGCCCGGTGCGGCGAGGTCGACGTCGAGGCGCTGCGCCACCGGACCGCCCACGCCGGGCCGGTCACCGACGACACCCTGGTGCACCGCATCGAGTTCCACCTCGTGGGCTGAGGCCCCGCACGGGGCGAGGCGGCCGGCGGCGGGCGTATCGTCGGGGCCATGACGTCCACGGGGGAACTGCTCGACCGGCCGAGCGCGGTGCGCCTGCAGCCGGCCTACGACGACACGGCCGCGGTGCTGGAGGTGATCCGGGGCGCCTCGCCGTTCTGGGCGATCGCCAGCTACGGCGCCTCGGAGGCCGAGATCAAGGCGCTGTCGAACGACGGCCGCTCGTCGATCTTCGTGCCGCCGTGGTTCCGCCGTGACTTCGCCCTCCACGGCGAGGCGCTGGTGCCCGGCGCCGAGGTCATCCTCGACAACCCGCACTTCGTCCAGGGTGCCCACGACGTGTTCGGCCCCGACGCCGTCGTCGTGCCAACCACCGTCTACGTCAACGTGATGGTGCCCGGCCCGGTGCCGTTCATCGCCCACACCGACGTGCCCGCGTTCCGTGGCTTCACCCGTGACGACCATCCGCTGTGGCTGCTCATTCAGATGCACCACTCGGGCCTGTTCGAGGACCACCGCATCAAGCTGGCCACCGCCGTGTCGTGGTTCTACGAGGGCTCCGGCGGCGAGTTCCACTACTGGCCCGAGGGGCCCACCAAGCCCAACGAGACCATCTCGACGCCCTACGACAACATCGCCGTGGTCGCCGACAACGAGCGCACCTACCACGGCGTGGCGCCGGTCGGTCAGGAGGCTCCGCTCATCAAGGGGCTCACCCTCTCGACCCAGCTGCACCGGGTCGACGGCGGCTGGGAGATGCGCGAGGGCGACGAGCCGCTGCACACCGCCACCGACGACGACGTGCGCATCACCGTGTCGTGGAAGGGCGAGGTCTTCGCCGACGAGGCCGACCGGCAGCGCACCCTCGACCACAGCGACGACATCGACATGGACCACGTGGTCAGCACGTTCGTGGCCGACATGCGCGCCCGCGGCGTCGAGGTCGACGTGCCCGCCGACCCCCACCACGACGAGGCCTGGGTCGCGGCGGTCAGCTCCACCTACGGCCGCACCCCGCCGACCCCCTCCTAGCTCTTCCCCGAACTGGTTGGGTCTGGATCAGCTGGGACTGATCCGAACCCAACCAGTTCGAGCGTGACACGGCGACCATGGTGCGCGGCGGCGGGCCTCGATGCTCTCTTGGGGTGAGGGAGGCGGCATGGCGCGAGGTGGCGAGGGGGAGTTCGACCGGTTCGTGAGGGACGCTTCCCCGCGGCTGTGCCGGGCCTACGTGCCGGTGCGGGGCGTCGAGGGGGCGGCCGATGCGGCGGCCGAGGCGTTGGCCTACGCCTTCGAGCACTGGGACCGGGTGCGGTCGATGGCCAACCCCGTCGGCTACCTCTACCGGGTCGGCCAGTCGCGCACCCGGCCCCGCAAGGTGCCGCCGGCGCTGCCCGCCCCCTCCGCGGTCGGCCTGCCCGACGTCGAGCCGGCGCTCGTGCCCGCCCTCCTCGAGCTGCCCGACACCCAGCGCACCGCCGTCTGGCTCGTGCACGCCTGCGGCTGGACCTACGCCGAGGTGGCCGAGGCCATGGCGACGAGCACGTCGATGGTGGGCAACCACGTGAGCCGTGGGCTGGCCCGCCTGCGCGAGCTGCTGGAGGTGGAGTCCCGTGCCTGAGCTGACCGAGGACCGACTGATCGAGGACCTGCGCCGCTACGGCGCCGCAGTGGACGAGGCCGCCGCCCGCTTCGGAACGCCGGTCACCGCCTACCCGGGATCGCCGTCGGGCGACGTGCCCGACCCCGGCGGGTCACCAGCCGCTGCGCCGGGGCGTCGTCGCCGTCCGCTGGTGCTCGTCGCCGTCGCGGCGGCTCTCGTCCTGGTGGTGGCGACGGTCGTGCTCGTCCGCCGCGAGGAGGGGTCGAGCCCCGTGGTCGACACCCCGCCGACCCTGGTCGCTCCGGGGCGGACGAAGGGCACGATCCCGGCGGCCGACGACGTGCCGACCGCGTCCCCGTTCGGGGACGGGACCGTGCTCATGTGGCTGCCGTACACGGGGCTCCCGCAGTACCTGGGGCAGGGTGCGGATCGGCCGGTGTCGCTCGATGTCGGGCCGGCGGAGCTGGCTGGCTGCTGCAACGGGATCGCGGCCATCAACATGATGGCCGGCTTCATCGCCGACGGCACCCTGCACACCGTCGACCGGACGGGCGTGGTGGTCGACACCGGGTTGGCCGGCGAGCAGGTGGTGGCGAACCGCGGCGACGCTGACGCCTTCTACGTCCTCCGCTCGAGGGAGCTCACCCGCTACCTCCTCCCGGGGAGCGTCGACGGCACCTGGACCCTTCCCGACGGGTGGGATCTCCCGAGCCACTCGTCGACCAGTCAGGTCCTCGACGGGCGCGTGATCCTCGAGCGGTCGGACCGCTCCAGCCCCGACCACGAGATCGCCGTGTGGACCCCCGCGACCGGTGACGTCCGCCCGATCGGACGAGCCCGGTGGGTGGTCGGCGCCACCACCTACCCGGACGGGTCGCCGAAGGTCGCATGGGTGGGCCCGGACTGCTCCGACGGCGACGGGTGTGGCCTCCTCACCGTCACCGACCTCGACAGCATGGAGAACCGGGTCGCCCTCGCTCCAACTGCGGGGTTCATCGGTGGTGGCGCGTTCTCCTCCGACGGACGCAGCGTGGCCCTGTTCGTCGGTGGGCCCGGACAGGTGGCCGACCTCGTCGTGCTCGATGTGGCCACGATGGAGGTGAGGGTGCTCCCCGGCACCACGGTGACCATCGGCGAGTGGTTCGGGTCTGCCACCTGGACCCTCGACGGTCGCTCGGTGATCTACCACGGAGGTGGGGAGCAGACGGAGACCCACGTGGTCGACGTCACCACCGGCGTCCAGCGCACCCTCCCGTGGGACGTCACCTACTCGATGGCCACCATCCCCTGACCGCCATCCAGTTCGAAGAGAAGGCGAGCTGCGCTAGGCGACGACGCCCTTCTCGCGGAGCTCGGCGATCTCGGCCTCGTCGAGGCCCAGCTCGTCGGCCAGGAGCGAGTCGGTGTGCTCGCCCACCCACGGCATGCGGGTCTCGGGGCCGTCGGCCATCTTGGTCATCTTGATGGGGTTGCCCGGGGTGAGCACCGGGTCGCCGCCGGCGGTGTTGGGGATCTCGACCACCATGTTGCGCTCGGCCAGGTGCGGGTCGCTCACGACCTGCTCGGGCGTGAGGCACGGGCCGGCGGCCACGCCGGCCTTGGCCAGCTCGAAGCACGCCTCGAGGTTGGTCTTGTCGGCCGCCCACTCCTTGATGCCGGGGCGCAGGACGTCGTCCATGTGGTCGCGCCAGCCCTGGCGGGTGGAGAGGCGCTCGTCGGTGAGCCACTCGGGGTGCCCGACGAGGTTGGCCAGGCGCTCGAACTCGTGCTCGCGGCCGCACTGCACGATGAACCAGCCGTTGGACGCCTCGAAGCCGTCGATGATCATCGGCATGCCCTGGCCCGGCTTGGGCCACGCGCCCATCGACCAGAAGTTCACGACGATGTCGGTCATGGCCACCATCGAGTCGAACATGGCGACGTCGACGTACTGGCCGATGCCGGTCTGGTCGCGGTGGCGCAGCGCCGCGAGCAGGCCGATGGTGGCGAACAGGGCGGTGCCGATGTCGCCCAGCGCGCCGACAGGTGAGGGGGTGGGCGGCACGCCGACGGGGCGGCGGTAGTCGTAGATGCCCGACATGGCCTCGGCGATGGCGGCGTAGGCCGGCCAGCCGTCGTAGGGCGTGGGGGCGATGTTGCCGAAGCCCGACACCGACACGTAGACGCACGCCGGGTGCACGGCGGCGATGTCGTCGTAGCCCAGGCCCATGCGCTTCAGGGCGCCGCCCTTGAAGTTCTCGGCGACGATGTCGAACTTGGGGGCCAGGTCGAGGATGAGCTGGCGGCCCTCGGGCGACTTGAGGTCGACGCACATCGAGCGCTTGCCCAGGTTGTTGCGCAGGAACGTGGCGCCCAGGTTGCGGCCCTCGGGGTCGGGCATGCCGGGCAGCGAGCCGCGGCCGAGGTCGCCGCCGGAGGTGCTCTCGACCTTCACCACGTCGGCGCCCAGGCGGGCCAGCAGCTGGGTGGCGTAGGGGAGGGCCTGCATCTGCTCGAGGGCGAGCACGCGGACGCCGTCGAGCGGCTTTCCGAAGGGCAGGGCGTCGGCGTTTCCGGTGTCTCCGAGCTTCATGGCGGCGACCCTACCGGCCACCGGGGAGCCTGATCAGATGGGCGCGACCTCGACCGGGATGCCGGTCAGGTGCGACATGGTGCTGACCGGGTCGAAGGTGCCCGGACCGACGGGGGAGAGGGCGTTCACGTTCACGCCGGGATGGGCCCGGGCGACGGGCTGGCCGTGGGTGCGGGCGTTGCCGAACCCATGGGTCATGGCCACCACACCGGGGCGCAGCGTGTCGTCGAGGCGGGCGGCGGCCTCGACCTGGCCGAAGCGGTTCCACACCCGCACCCGTGAGCCGTCGACCACGCCGAGGCGCTCGGCGTCGGTGGGCGAGAGCCACAGCGGGTTGTCGGCGCCGGCGCCCTTCTTCAGCCGCTCGACGTTCTGCAGGGCCGAGTTGATGGTGTGTGAGGTGCGCCGGGTGATCAGCTTGAGCTGGTCGTCGGGCTCGGCGGCGAGCTCGTCGAAGAGCGCCACCGCCCGCTCGCGGGCGGGGCCGAGCATGGCGGGCGACCCGTCGAGGGTGCCGTCGGGCGTCATGCGCTCGAGGAACCCACCGGTGTCGGTGGGGGCCAGCACGGCCACGCCGTCGGCGCTCTGGCGCAGGGCGGCCATGGCGAGGCCGTGCTCGGCGAGGGTGCCGTCGTAGAGCATCGAGAGCACGTCGCCGTCGGGCCCGAACACGGGCGGGTGTCCGAGGCGCTCGGCCAGGGCGGCGAAGATCCACTGCTCGCTGCGGCGCTCGCCGGCCGGCTCGACGACGGGGCCGGTCCACTGCACGTAGGGCGTCACCTGGGTGCCCTGCACGAAGGTGTTGAGGTCCTGGCGCTCGTACCAGTCGAGGGCGGGCAGCACGTGGTCGGCCAGCTCACCGGTGGCGTTGCGGTAGAAGTCGACGGTGACGAGCAGGTCGAGCTCGGCGAGCGCGTCGGCCAGGTCGTCGCCGCCCCCGATGCTGAGCGCCGGGTTGCCGGCCACCGAGATGAGGGCACGGATGGGCGGGTCGCCCTCGCGGATCATCGAGCCGAGCAGCGCGCCGGGCTGGCCGCCGGCGTTGGGCCGGAACGAGCCCCACGGCGTGTCGACGAAGCCCTCGGGCCCGGCCGGCTGGGACATCGGGGTGGGGGCGGTGGCCCGGGTGGCGGGCACGTTGCCACCGGGGCGGTCGAGGTTGCCGGTGAGCATCGACAGCATGATGGTGAGCCAGTAGGCGAGGGCGCCGTGGCGACCCATGTTCACGCCGGTCGAGACGTGCACCGACGCAGTGGGGGCGCCGGCGAACTCGGCGGCCATCGCGGCGATCCTGGTGGCGTCGATGCCGACGATCGGGGCCACCCGCTCGGCCGGGAACTGGGCCACGAAGGCTCGCAGCTGGTCGAGGTCGGTGACGAGGGCGGCACCGTCGGGGTCGAACCCCACGGTGCGGTCGATCTCGTGGAGCATCGCGGCGAGCAGGTAGACGTCGGTGTCGGGCTTGATCTGCACCGTCTCGCCGACCTTGGGCTCGCCGTGGCGGGGGTCGACGAAGCGCACGGTGCCGCCGCGTGCCTCGACCTCGGCCAGCTTGGCCACCGGGTCGGGCATCACCAGGAACGAGCCCTTGCTGATGCGGGGGTTGGTGCCCAGCAGCAGCACGTGGTCGGTGCGGTCGAGGTCGGCCACGAGGTGGGTCTGGGCCGAGCCCCAGAGCAGCTCGCCGATGGCGAACTTGTTGCCGCAGTCCTGCGAGCCGGCGGTGAAGATGCGGTCGGAGCCGATCTGCAGGAGGAACAGCCCGGCCGCCGGCCCGGCGATGGCGTTGAACGCGGTGGGGTTGCCCAGGTACATCGCCACCGACGACGGGCCGTGCTCGTCGACGATGGCGGCGAGGCGGGCGGCGATGTCGTCGAGCGCGTCGTCCCACGTCTCGTCGACGAACGTGCCGTCGGCGGCCCGGCGCTGGGGCACGGACACCCGCGCCGGGTCGTGGTGCACGTCGAGGCTGAGCAGGCCCTTGTTGCACGCGAAGCCGGCCGACACGGGATGGTCCTTGTCGGGGCGCAGGCGCACGATGCGGCCGCCCTCGACCTCGGCCACCAGCCCGCAGCCGACCTCGCAGAGCCGGCAGTAGGTCGGCCGGACGGTGGTCACGCCACGGCCTCGCGGTAGGCGGCCACCACCGGCTCGAGCTCGGTGGGGGTGGCCCCGTGCATGATCACGCCGTCGCAGCCGAGGTCGAGCTGGCCGCGGATGGCAGCCACGCACTGCTCGGCAGTGCCGGTGGCGGAGGCCTCGAGCCACTCGTCGGGGATGAGGGTGGCCACGTGCTCGAGCTGCTCGGTGGTGCCGACCACGTCGAGGCCCCGCACGCTCGACACGACCTCGTCGGCGAGGAACGCCTGGAGCACGGCCGGGTCCCAGCCGTTGGTCCGCACGAGGAGGTCGCCGTAGCCCTGCAGGTAGGTGCCGAGGCGGCCGACGGTCTTCATGAGGCGCTTGTCGTCGGGCACCCAGTTGCCGACGGTGGCGAAGCACGACCACACCTTCACGTCGTCGGGGTCGCGGCCGGCCTGCTCGGCCGCCTCCTTCACGGTGCGCACGCAGCGGACGGTGGTCTCGTCGGTGAAGTACGTGTGCAGCACGACCTCGTCGAAGCAGCGTCCCGCCAGCTTCAGCGTCTCGGGGCCGAAGGCCACCATGCCCATGGGCAGGTGCTCGTCGAGGGTGGCGTCGAGGTGCAGCACAGGCCAGCTGCCGGCGGGCCCGTCGTGGCCGATGATGACCTCGCCCCGGAAGAGGCGCCGCATGATTCCGGCGAAGTCCTCCATCTGGGCGGTGGTGATGCGGGGGATGCCGTAGGCGTCCTGCATGGGGGCGATGCCGCGGCCGAGCCCGAGGGTGAAGCGGCCGCCGGTGAGGCTCTGCATGGTGCGGGCCATGCCGGCGGTGACGATGGGGTGGCGGGTGTTGTGGTTGGTGGCGGCGGTGGAGATGGCGATCTGCTCGCTCACCGCGCCCACCGCGCCGCACAGCACGCCGGCCTCCTTCTTGTTGTAGCGCTCGGAGATGAAGCACCGGCCGAGGCCGAGCTCCTCGGCCCGCACGACCTCGTCGACCAGCTCCCGGCTCGAGCCGGGCTGGCCCGCCAGCGTGTAGAAGCCCAGCTCGTCGAGCACGCGCGCGTCGCTCACCACAGTCCCCCTGATCCCCTCGCCCGGAGCGGTTCCGGACGCGGTGCATATCGTATGCAGTCCCGGGCGGGCGCTCCCGTCCGGGACGGCGAGCGCGGCGTGCCGGACGCGCCGAGGGCCGAGCACGCAGCCCGGCCCTCGTCACCTCACGTTCGTGCGGGCCGCGGCCCCGGGCTCAGCCCTTGAAGCTGTAGGTCACCGGCATGCGCTTGGGGCCGTTCACCAGCACCGAGGCGGTGAGCTCGGTGGTGCCGGCCAGGTCGATGTCGCCGACGCGGGCCACGAGCTCCTTGAAGATGGCGCGGATCTCGAGGCGGGCCAGGTGGGCGCCGAGGCAGTAGTGGCGGCCGAAGCCGAAGCCCAGGTGGCGGTCGGAGTCGGGGCGGGTCACGTCGAAGCGGAACGGATCCTCGAAGACCCGCTCGTCGCGGTTGGCCGACTGGTAGGAGAGCAGCAGCCAGTCGCCCTTGGGGATCGTGTGGCCCGAGGCCAGCGTGTAGTCCTGCTGGGCGGTGCGCATGAAGTGCTTCACCGGGCTCACCCAGCGCACGATCTCGTCGGCGGCGCCGTCGACGAGCGCCGGGTCGGCCTGCAGCTTCTCCCACTCGGACTTGTGCTCGAGCAGCGCCTGCATGCCACCGGCGACCGCGTTCGAGGTCGTGTCGTGACCGGCCGTGGCCACGATCAGGTAGTAGCCGTAGGTGTCCATGTCCTCGAGCGGCTTGCCGTCGATCTGGCCGTTGGCGATGACGGTGGCGAGGTCGGTGGTGGGGTTCTCGCGGCGCTCGGCGTTGAGCCCGGTGAACAGCGTGATCACGTCCATGATCACGGCCATGGCCTGGTCGTCCTCGCCGGCGCGCTGGAAGTCGGGGTCGCCGTCGCCGAAGAGCTCCTGGGTGAGCCGGAGCATCTTCGGGAACTCCTCCTCGGGGAGGCCGAGGATGTCGAGGATGACGCGCAGCGGGTAGTTCATGGCGATGTCGGCGGCGAAGTCGCACGAGCCGCCGAGGCGCTGCATCTCGTCGACCGAGCGGGTGGCCTGGATGCCGACCTGGTCGGCCAGCTTCTTGACCTCGCCGGGCTTGAACCACTCGTTGACGAGCGCCCGGTGGGCCTTGTGCTCGTCGCCGTCCATCTGGATGAGGGTGTTGACCGGGCTCTCCTCGCGCTCCTCGGTCATGCGGCCCTTGGGGTTCATCACGGGGTCGGGCGCATTGGTGAACACGTCGGAGTTCTTCTCGACCTCCATGATCTCCGGCAGGCCGACGATGGCCCAGAACGGATCGCGGTCGGGCAGCTCGACGCGGTGGACCAGGCCCTCGGCGCGGAGCTCGGCCGCGATGGCGTGCCAGCGGTCGAAGTCCTGGTAGGCCGCCGGGTCGATGAAGATCCGGCCTCGTTCGTCGGCCATGTCCGTTGCTCCCCCTGGTGAGGCGTCCCGGGCGGGCCCGGGCGGGTGGTGGTCACCCGTTGCGACCAGGATGGTAGAACCGGGTTGCAGTCGTCCAGAACGGGCCCACCGCGCTGCTGGCCCTTTGTCGGGCCCGGAGGGTGCTCCGGTAGGGTTCGGGCCATGCGTGGCATCGTCTCGTGGGGGGCCTACCTCCCGTACCGCAGGCTCGACCGCAGCCTGATCACCCAGTTCCTCGGGCAGGGCGGAGGGCGGGGCACCCGCACCGTCGCCTCCTACGACGAGGACGCCGCCACCATGGGCGTCGAGGCCTCCCGCCTCGCCCTGAAGGCGACCGACCTCACCCCCGACACGGTGCTGTTCGCCACGGTCGCGACGCCCTACGTCGACAAGACCAGCGCCACCACCGTGCACGCCGCGCTGCGCCTCCCCGACTCGGCGCTGGCCCTCGACCTCGGCCCGTCGGTGCGCTCCGCCGCCGGCGGCCTGCGCCTGGCGCTCTCCGGTGCCGGCACCACCCTCGTGGTCGCCGCCGATCTGCGCACCGGCCTGGCCGGCTCGGCCGACGAGGCCTCCGGCGGCGACGCCGCCGCGGCGCTGGTGGTCGGTGAGGGCGACGCCGTCGTCGCCGAGCACCTCGGCGGGGCGTCGGCCACCGAGGAGTTCCTCGACCGGTGGCGCACCCCCGGCGAGATCCGCTCCAAGGTCTGGGACGACAAGTTCTCCGAGCTCACCTACATCGGGCTCGGTCGCCGGGCGTTCAAGGAGGGCCTCGCCGCCGCGGGGCTGTCCGTCGCCGACGTCGACGTGGTCGCCGTCGCCGCCCCCACCGCCCGCATCGGCAAGGCCATGGCCGGCAAGCTCGGTGTCGAGCGGGTCGCGCCCGACCTCACCGACACCGTCGGCTCCACCGGCGCCGCCCAGCCCGCCCTTCTGCTGGCCAGCATGCTCGAGGCCGCGGAGCCCGGCCAGGTGCTCGCCCTCGTGGTGCTGGCCGACGGCGCCGAGGTCAGCTTCTTCCGCACCACCCCCGCCCTCGCCTCGTTCACGGCCACCCGGCCCGTGGCCGACCAGCTCGCCGGTGGCGCCCCCCTCACCTACAACCGCTTCCTCTCGTGGCGCGGCATGATCGACCTCGAGCCGCCCCGCCGGCCCGAGCCGGCCCGCATGTCGGGCTCGGCCGCCGCCCGCTCCACCGACTGGAAGTACGGCTTCGTCGGCAGCCGCGACCGCGAGGACGGCACCGTGTTCATGCCGCCGTCGCGCGTGTCGTTCGACGGCGAGCGCACCGACCAGATGGACGCCGAGCCCATGGCCGACGTGAAGGGCACCATCGCCACCTTCACCGTCGACCGCCTGGCCTACTCGCCGAGCCCGCCCATCGTTTTCGCGGTCGTCGACTTCGACGACGGCGGGCGCCTCCCCATCGAGCTCACCGACACCGACGCCGACGAGGTGGAGATCGGCGGCCGGGTCGAGATGACCTTCCGCAAGCTCTTCACCGCCGACGGCATCCACAACTACTTCTGGAAGGGGAAGCTGATCCGTGGCTAGTCATGGGATTCGCGACCGCGTGGCCATCGTCGGGATGGGCTGCACCAACTTCATCGAGAACTGGGGCAGTGGGCTCGACGACCTGATCATCGACGCCTCGAACGACGCCTACGCGTCGGCTGGCGTCACCAAGGACGACGTCGACGCCTACTGGTTCGGCACGGCCCAGTCCGGCATGAGCGGCATCACGCTCGCCCGTCCGCTCCAGCTGCAGAACAAGCCCGTCACCCGCGTCGAGAACTACTGCGCCACCGGCTCCGAGGCGCTGCGCCAGGCCTCCTACGCCGTGGCCTCGGGCGCCTACGACCTGGTCATGGTCGTCGGTGCCGAGAAGGTGAAGGACACCGGCTACCAGGGCCTCAACGCCTTCCCGGTGCCCAACGACGGCACCGGCCGCACCCTCACCGCGGCGGCCATGTTCTCGATGATCGTGCCGGCCTACGGCCACAAGTACGGCGTCGACGACGACACCATGCGCGCCGTGCTGTCCCACATCGCGGTGAAGAACCACTACAACGGGGCGCGCAACGAGCGGGCCCAGTTCCGCAAGGAGATCTCGGTCGAGCAGGTCGAGAAGTCGCCCAAGATGGCCGGCACGCTCGGCGTGTTCGACTGCGCGGGCGTGGCCGACGGTGCTGCCGCCGCCATCGTGTGCCGGGCCGAGGACGCCCACCGCTACACCGACAAGCCGATCTACGTGAAGGCGCTGTCGTTCGTGGCCGGCAACGGCTCGGGCCTCATCGACCCGTCCTACGACTACACGACCTTCCCCGAGATCGCCGCCTGCGCGGTCGACGCCTACGCCCAGGCCGGTGTGAAGGATGCCCGGGCCGAGGTCGCCATGGCCGAGGTGCACGACTGCTTCACGCCCACCGAGCTCGTGCTCATGGAGGACCTCCAGTTCTCCGAGCGGGGCACCGCCTGGCGGGACGTGCTCGACGGCGTCTTCGACCTCGACGGCGAGCTGCCGGTGAACCCCGACGGCGGCCTGAAGAGCTTCGGCCACCCGGTGGGTGCGTCGGGCCTGCGGATGATGTTCGAGGCGTTCCTGCAGCTGCGGGGCGAGGTGCCCGACGAGCGCACCATCTCGAGCCTGTCCGAGGGCCGCAAGCTGGCGCTCACCCACAACCTCGGTGGCTACCCGGGCGAGATGGTGAGCTTCATCTCGCTGCTCGGCGCCGAGCTCGACTGAGCCCCACCGCCGGCCGCACCACCACCCGGCTCGACCGCTCCGGTCGCCAGCTCGCACCGTGACCACCCTCGTGCTCGTCCACGGCGGGTCGGTCACGTCGCGCGCGTTCGACCCTCTCCTGCCGCTGCTGCACACGCCCGCCGTGGCCGTCGACCTGCCGGGGCGGCGCCATCGCCCCGCCGACCTCTCGACGTTGCACCGCACCGACTGGGAGCGCTCGGCGGCGGCCGACATCGAGGCGCTCGGCCTCGACGACGTCGTGCTCGTGGGCCACTCGTCGGGCGGCTACGTGATCCCCGGGGTCGCCGCCCTGCTCCCGCCCGGCACCGTGCGCCACCTGGTGTTCGTGGCCGCCAACTGCCCGGCCGAGGGGCAGAGCCCGGTCGAGTCGATGGCCGAGAAGCTGCGGGGCATCACCCTCGCCAACCGCGAGAACCTGGCCGCCCAGGCGGTGGGCCGCTCCATCGGTGACCTGCGGCCCGGGGAGGCGCCGATCGACACCGAGCTCGAGATCGTCGAGGTCGACCTGCGGATGGGCGTCGAGGCGCCGGCCCAGCTCTACGAGCCGATGACCTGGGTGGGGGTGCCCGACGGGCCCCGCACCTACGTGCGGGCCACGCGCGACCGCATCATCCCCGCGGAGCACGCACTGGTGATGGCGGCCAACGCAGGCGCCACCGAGGTGGTCGACGTCGACGCCGGCCACGACGTGGTGGGTGACGCCCCCGAGGCCCTCGCCGCCCTCCTCGACCGCATCGCCGCCTCCACCTGACCCCCTGAGCCCCCGGTGGCTCGATCCCGGCCCCTGGAGGGGCGCGAATCGAGCCACGGGTGGGGGAGGGGTGGTAGGCAGTCGGGCGTGGGGGCACGCCGGCTGTTCGAACCGATCGTCATCGGCGACGTCGAGGTGCCGAACCGCATCGTCAACACCACCCACGGCACCGGCCTCGGCGCCGACCGCGACGTGCGCTACCTGCAGGAGCGGGCGCGTGGCGGCGCCGGGCTGATCGGCGTCCACTCGCTCGGAGGGGTGTACGGCTACGCCCTGGGCCCCGGCCCCGAGGTGCCCGCCCCCGACTGGGACCAGAAGGCGCTGCACCCCCTGAGCGACGAGGGCCTGGCCTTCTACGACGAGACCACCATCCCCGGCCTGCGCCGCCGGGCCGAGGTCGTGCACGCCGAGGGCGCCCGCTGCTACGCGCAGGTGTACCACTCGGGTGCGGCCCGCCACGGCGGCATCGCCGGCCCGCTGATGGCGCCCTCCGCGGTGCCCGACCCCTACGAGGCGGTGATGCCCCACCCGCTCACCGAGGCCGAGATCGACGAGCTCGTGTGGGCCTTCGCCCACCAGATCCGGCGCATCCAGGTCGCCGGGCTCGACGCCGCCGAGATCCACGGCGCCCACGGCTACCTCGTCAACCAGTTCCTGTCGCCCTACGCCAACCGCCGCACCGACGCCTGGGGTGGCACCCCCGAGAAGCGGGTGCGCTTCGTGCGCGAGGTCGTCGCCGCCGCCCGCTCGCTGGTCGGGCCGACCTACCCGATCGGCATCCGCATCGGGGTCGACGGCGACGGCGAGCGCCGGGGCCTCACCGTGGCCGAGCTGGCCCGCACCGCCGAGCTGCTCGGCGACGTCGTGGCCTACGTGAGCGTCAGCGGCGGCAACTACGCCGGCTTCGGCGAGGGCCTCGAGGGCGCCTACGTCAGCCCCTGGTACCGCGAGCCCGCCCACAACGCCCCGGCGGCCGCGGCGGTGAAGGCGGTGGTCGACGTGCCGGTGATGGTCACGGGACGCATCGCCGACGTGGCCCTGGCCGAGAGCCTGATCGCCGAGGGCGTCGCCGACATGGTCGGGATGGTGCGGGCGCTCGTCGCCGACCCCGACCTGCCCAACAAGGCCCGGGAGGGCCGCGAGGCCGAGATCCGCATGTGCCTCGGGATGTCGGAGTGCCACGCCATCGGGGCCCACCGGGTGCCCATGACCTGTGCGGTGAACGCTGCTGCCGCCCGCGAGGACGAGCTCGAGATCGTGCCCGCCGCCGTGCCCCGCACCATCGCCGTGATCGGCGCCGGCCCCGCCGGCATGGAGGCGGCCCGCGTCGCCGCCGTGCGCGGCCACCGGGTGTTCCTGGCCGACCGCCGCCGCACCCTCGGCGGCACGCCCGCCCTCCTGGCCCTCGACCCCAACCGCCGCAACCTGCGCGACCACGCCACGTACTTCGAGGGTGAGCTCCGCCGCCTCGGGGTGGAGCTCCTCCTCGGCAACGAGGTCACCGCCGACGAGCTCGCCGACTTCGGCGTCGACGCCGTGGTGGTGGCCACGGGCGGCGTGCCGGTGGTGCCCGACGTGCCCGGCATCGGGCTGCCCTCGGTGGTGCACGCCCTCGACGTGCTCCAGGGTGCAGAGGTGGGCGACCGGGCCGTGGTCGTGGGCGGTCTCGACAAGCACCTCGGTCCGCCGACCGTGGCCGAGCACCTCGCCGACCGTGGCGCCGTGGTCGAGCTGGTCACCGAGCAGTTCGACTTCGCCCAGGGTGTGGAGGACGGCACCCGCATCCCGCTGCGCGGCCGGCTGGCCGACAAGGAGGTCACCGTGTCGCTGCTGCACGCCCTGGTGCGCGTCGAGCCCGACGGCCCGGTCGTGGTCGACCGCCTCACCGGCGTCGAGCGCCGGGTCGACGGTGCCACCGTGGTGCTGGCCTGCGGGTCGCTGCCCGACGGCCGCCTGGCCCGCGAGCTGGAGGGCCGGGTGCCCGAGGTCCACGTCATCGGCGACGCCTTCGCCCCCAGGCGGATGATGCACGCCACCCTCGAGGGCGCCCGCGTGGGGGTGGCGCTGTGAGCGCCGGACAGGGCCCCGAGCCGGGCCCGCCCCGCACCGCGGTCGTCACCGGTTCGGCGTCGGGCATCGGCCACGCCACCCGGCAGCGGCTCGAAGCCGACGGCTGGCGCGTGCTGGGCGTCGACCTCCACGACGCCGAGGTCGAGGCCGACCTCTCGACCGCCGACGGTCGTCGGTCGATGGTCGAGACCCTCACCGACCTCAGCGGCGGCGTGCTCCATGCGGTGGTGGCGTGCGCGGGCGTGAGTGGACGCACCAACCCGCCCGAGCTCGTCGTGCGCCTCGACCACTTCGGCGCGGTGGCCACCATCGAAGGCCTGCGGCCGATGCTCGCCGCGGCCGACGGAGGAGCCGCTGCGGTGGCGGTGTCGTCGAACTCCGCCCTCACCGCCCCGGCCAACGCCGGGGGGCTCACGGCCTGCCTGGCCGGCGACGAGGAGGCGGCTGTGGCCGTCGACTGGGCCTCGGGCGTCGAGGCCTACGCCACGGCCAAGCGGGCGCTCGTGGGGTGGGTCCGCCGCCGGGCGGTCACGCCCGAGTGGGTGGGCTCCGACATCCGCCTCAACGCGGTGGCGCCCGGTCTGATCGTGACGCCCCTCAACGAGGCCGACCTCGACACCATCCTGGCCACGCCCGGGTACCCGCGGCCGAGCGAGGTGCCGGGCCGCCCCGAGGAGGTCGCCGGGCTCATCGCCTACCTGCTCTCGGCCGAGGCCCGGTACCTGGTCGGCTCGTGCGTGGTGATCGACGGCGGCACCGACGCCGCCATCCACCCCGACCTGCGGGTCTGACCTCGCCGTCGCTCAGGCGCGCTGGCCGGGAGGCGACCACGCCCCCAGCAGCTCGTCGAGCGCCTCGGCGGGCACCGGGCTGCTCCAGAGGTAGCCCTGGCCCCGGTCGCAGCCGAGGGCGACGAGGTGGTCGAGCTGCTCCGAGGTCTCGATGCCCTCGGCCACGACCGTGAGGCCGATGCCGTGGGCCATCTCGACGATGCCGTGCACGATGGCCCAGTCGGCCCGGTGGGTGGTGAGGCCCCGGATGAACGACTGGTCGATCTTCAGCACCGACACCGGCATGCGCCGCAGGTAGCCGAGCGAGGAGTAGCCGGTGCCGAAGTCGTCCATGGCCAGGCCCACGCCGAGGTCGCGCAGCTCGTTGAGGCGGCGGATGGCGTCGTCGGGCCCCGCGGTGACGGCCGACTCGGTGATCTCGAACATCACCGCCGCGGGCTCGAGCCCGGCGGCGTCGAGGGCGCCGGCCACCGAGGCGGCCAGGCCGTCGTGGGCGAGCTGGCGGGGCGAGAGGTTCACGGCGACCCGGGCGGGATGGGTGCCCGAGGCGGCGCGCCACTCGACGAGCTGCTCCAGCGCCATGCGCAGCACGGCGTCGCCGACGGGCACGATGAGCCCGGTCTCCTCGGCGAGGGCGATGAAGTTGCCCGGGCTGACCAGGCCGCGCTCCGGGTTGCGCCAGCGCACCAGCGCCTCGGCCCAGACCTCCTCGGGCTGCTCGTCCTCCGCCGGCTGCAGGGGGAGGGCGGCCTGCCACACCACCACCAGCTCGTCGTCGTCGATGGCCCGGCGCAGGGCGCTGGCCTGGTCGAGCCGGCGTCGGGCCTGGCGTCGGAGGTCGTGGTCGTAGAGCTCGGTGCGCCCCGGGCCCATCGACGCGGCGCGGGCAGCGGCGGCCTCGGCCTCCTGTACGAGCTGCTCGGCGGCGGTGTCCGCGGCGGGCCGGATCGACACCCCGATGCTCGTGGTGACCGCGAGCGACAGGTCGGCCACGGCGTGGGGGGCGCCGAGCGCCACCCGCACCCGGTCGGTGAGGTCGGTGAAGTCCTCGACGCTGCCGTCGGTGACGTGGAGCACGGCGAGCGCGTCGCCGGCGGTGCGGGCCACGACCGCGTCGGAGTCGACCGCCCGGCGCAGGCGCTCGGCGAGCGAGACGAGCAGGGCGTCGCCGGCGCCGCGGCCGTGGGCGTCGATGACCTCGCCCAAGCCGTCGACCCGGGCGACGAGGACGCCGACGATCGGGTCGGTGCCCTCGATGCGGGCCAGGAGCTGCTCGGCGCGGTCGATCAGCAGCGCCCGGGTGGGCAGCCCGGTGAGCGGGTCGGTGACGGAGGCCTGGTGGGGGTCGGCCGCCGTTGCTTGGTCGGCCACCGGTGAGGGGGCGGCGCCCGCCACCTGCGGCTCTGCCACCGCCGGTGGGGTAGCGCCGGCCGGCGACGGGGTCGACGTGCTCGTCGTGGGCGCCGGGCCGTGGTCACGGGCCCGCTCGAAGGAGGCGGCGATGATCTCGGCCAGCCGCTCGAGGAGGGCCACCTCGTCGGGGTCGAAGGCCCGCACCGACCCCGCCAGCACCGACAGCGAGCCGTGGAACCCGGGGGCGCCCCCGACCACCACGGCGATGCCGGCCGCGTGGTCGTCGGGCGAGGCCAGGCCCTGGAAGCGGCGGTCGGTGGCGAGGTCGTGGACCACGACGGGCGCTCCGTGGGCCACGACCACGTCGTGGAGGTCGGCGTGACGGCCCGACTCGTAGTCGGTGGTCGAGGGGCCGGTGCCGAACCAGGCGGCGCGCACCTGCGGGTGCTCGTCGGCGTCGGCCTCGACGAGCACCGCGGAGTCGACCCCGAGCGTGCGCCCGGCCGCGCCCACCACCGCGTCGGCCACGTCGACGGGGTCACCGGTGGAGAGCGCCAGCAGGGCGAGCTGCACGGCGACGTCCTGGTGGGCGGCGTGGGCCTCGAGGCGGGCGGCGCGGCCCACGTCCCCGGCGAGCTCGGCGTCCGCGGCCCGGCGGGCGGCCTCCTGCTGGGCGTGGCGTTGCTCGGCGGCGGCGCGCTCCTCGGCCCGGGCCGTCTCGACGGCCTTGGCCAGGTTCCGCTCGTGGGCGTCCTCGGCGTAGCGGGCCCGGACGGCCGCCGCGGTGCGCTCCTCGGCCCGCGTGGTGTCGAGGGCGTCGGCGATCTCGCGGCGGTGGGCCTCCTCCAGC
>CAMFLJ010000030.1 GCA_945957335.1 uncultured Actinomycetes bacterium
GCCGAGCTCGCCGCCGGGCTGGTCGAGGCCGGCCGGGGCGCCCGCGCCGAGCGGGCCCGGCGGATGGGCATCACCGGCGACGCCGAGGCCGTCGAGGCCGCGGTGCGGGCCCGGGCCTCCGACTGGTCGCAGGTGCGGCCCGAGTGGGGCCTGGCCGGGTGCCGGGCCTTCGTGGCCGCCCCCCGGTCGGTCACCGCCGGCGCCGACCTCGGCGGCCGGGCCTTCCTGCACAGCTACGACCGCCACCTCGACGCCGACGACGCGGTGCTGAGGACGATCCTCACCGCCCCGGTGATCGTGGCCAGCTGGATCAGCCTCCAGTACTTCGCCTCGACCGTCGACAACGAGCACTTCGGCAGCGGCGACAAGACGCTGCACAACGTCGTCGGGCGCCTCGGGGTGCTCGAGGGCAACGGCGGCGACCTGCGCACCGGCATGCCCTGGCAGTCGGTGCACGATGGCGAGCGCCTCCAGCACGAGCCCCTGCGCCTCCAGGTGCTTGTGGCCGCCCCACCCGAGGCCATCGCCGAGGTCATCGCCGGCCACGACCACCTGCGGGAGCTCTGCGACAACGGCTGGATCGCCGTCTACTCCCTCGACGACGACGACCGGGCCACCCACCGCTACGCCGGCGGGCTGGCCTGGCACGAGATCGACCCCGACGAGCACACCCCGATCGAGGAGGTGGCGGCATGAGCGCCGGGAGCCTCGCCGGCGCCGTCTGCATCGTCGGCACCGCCCGCCGCACCTGGCGCGACCCCGCCGACGGCGCACCCGAGCCGCTCGGCATGTGGGAGCACGTCGCCCGCGCCGCCATCGACGACGTGGGCACCCGCCACGACGTGCTCGGTGCGCTCGACCACCTCGGCGTCGTCCACTGCCAGGCGTGGGGCTACGACGACCCGGTGGCCCGGTTGGCCGACCGCCTCGGCCGGCCCGGCATCGCCGGCACCACCTCGATCCTCGCCGGCACCTCCCACCAGCGCCTGCTCGACGCCGCGGCCGAGCGCATGCGCCGCGGCGAGATCTCCTCCGCACTGGTGGTCGGCGCCGAGGCCGGGGCCACGCTGCGCCGACACGCCAAGGCCGGCACCGAGCCCGCCTGGTCGCACCCCAGCGACCAGCCGCCGCTGCCACCCGAGCTCTTCGGCGAGATGTACCTCCCCACCGAGATCGCCCACGGTGTGCTGCCGGCGTGGCTCACCTTCGGCCTGCTCGAGCAGGCCCGGTGGGCGGCGCGAGGAGGCCGGCCCGACGACCGCCGGCTCCTCGCCGAGCGGCTGTCGACCATCAGCCAGGTCGCCGCCGCCAACCCCGACGCCTGGTTCCCGACGGCCTGGACCGCCGACGAGCTGCTCTCCACCGCCGACGGCAACCGCATGGTGACCACGCCGTACACCAAGCGCATGGTGGCGTTCCCCGACGTCGACATGGCCGCCGCCAACCTGCTCGTCACCCACGAGGTCGCCGAGGCCTGGGGCGTCCCCGAGGACCACCGCGTCTACCTGCGGGGCTGGGGCTTCGCCCGCGACGCCTCGCACGTCGCGGCCCGGGCCGACATGGTCTCCTCACCCGCCATGCGGGTGGCCCAGCAGGCCGCCCTCACCCGCGCCGGCATCGAGCTCGACGAGATCGACGCCTTCGACCTCTACAGCTGCTTCGGGTCCGCCATCGCCTTCGCGGCCGACGCCCTCGGCCTCGCCGACGACGACCCCCGCCCGTTGAGCGTCACCGGCGGGCTCGCCTACCACGGCGGGCCGGGCAGCAACTACATGGGCCACTCGATCAGCCACATGGTGTCGCGCATCCGCGCCGGCGAGGCCCGGTCGGGCATGGTCACCGGGGTCGGCATGCACATGACGAAGCACGTCGCCGCCGTCTACAGCGCCGAGCCGGGCAGCCCCGCTCCCGGCGCCGAGGACGACGAGCAGCGCTACGTCGTGGCCGCCGACATCGACCCGCCGGAGGTGGCCGACCACGCCGACGGCCCGGTGGTGGTGCGCGCCGCCACGGTCGTGCACGCACGCGGCGGCTCACCCGAGCGGGCCGTGGCCATCTGCGGCCTGCCCGACGGCCGCCGCTGCTACGCGGCCAGCACCGACGCCGACGTGATCGCCACCGTGGCGGCCGATGCCTGGGTCGAGGCCCCGGCCCACCTCACCACGGCCGACGACGGCACCAACGTGCTCCACCTGTGAGCGATGCCTCGGACGGCCCGCCCCCGGGCCGGGCCGTCCGAGGTGGACTGGTACCGTCGCCGCCGTGCCCGAACCGCGTGACGCCAGGCTCGTCGGGTCGGTCGACGACGGGGCCCTCCGCGTCGTCCAGGTCACCGACACCCACGTGCCGGCCCAACCCGGCTTCCCGACCGTCATCGGGCTCCTCGCCGGGATCGACGCCGGCGACCCGATGGACCACCTCGCCCTCGTGCTGGCCGACATCGCCACGCTCGACCCCGCACCGGACCTCGTCGTCGGGACCGGCGACCTGGCCGACACCGGAGATCCGCAGGCCTACCGGCGCTGGCGCGACCAGTTCCTCCCGCTGGATCTCCCCGTGTGGGTCATCCCGGGCAACCACGACCTGGCCGACGCCTTCGACGCCCACCTGGTCGGCGACGGGGTGCACAGCGCGGCGAGCAGTCGTCACGGCTCGTGGGAGTTCCTGTACGTGCGCACGGGGAACACCGAGTGGGGTGAGGTCGACCCGATCCACGCGGACGAGCTGAGGGCCGCCCTGGCGGCGAGCGACGCCGCCCACGTGTTCGTGTGGATCCACCATCCGCCGGTCGGGCAGCACCTGCCCGCCCACGAGGCGCTCGTGCGTGACGACCTCCGCGCCGTGCTCGGGACCGACGACCGGATCCGGGCGACCGCCGCCGGCCACGTCCACGTGGCCGACGCCGGCGAGCTCGACGGGATCCCGGTCTTCCTGACGCCCTCGACCTACACGGGGAGGCCGGCGCCGGGCTCCCGGACCTTCACGCTCCACCCGGACGGCAGGGTCGACACCGAGGTGAGGTTCGTGGAGAGCCTGTTCCGCTTCGACGACGACCAGGTCGCCCGCCTCCGGGCGATGGCGGCGGAGCGCTACGCGGCCGAGCCCGAGGCGCGCCGCGGTGCCGCGCCCCACGCCCGTCACGAGGTGGAGGGCTGGCGCGACGCCGTCGCCGCTCTCCCCGACGGCCCCGGCTGACGGCCCCGGCCCACCGCCCGCGCCCGGGTCGGGGCCGCCGAAACGAGAAGAACGCACCCGGCTGGGTGCGTTCTCCGTGGTGGACCCGACTGGACTCGAACCAGCGACCTCTTCCGTGTCGAGGAAGCGCTCTAGCCAACTGAGCTACGGGTCCCTGCGTGGCCAGGGCGGACCTGACCGGGCGCAAACCATAGCAGCCCCCGCGGCGGCCCTTCGAAGCCGGAGGCGGCGGCCCCGACCGCGCCGGGCCCTCCGTGGAGCGGGTAGAACACCCCCGTGGATCATCGACAGGTCGTGCGCATCCTGGCCACCATCCGAGTCGGCCTCGGTGCCGTCCTCGTGCTCCTCCCCGGGGCCGCCGGACGGCGCTGGATCGGCGAGCCGGCGGGCGACGCCCGGGTGAAGGCGGTCATCAGGGGCCTCGGCGCCCGCGACGTGGCGCTCGGCCTCGGGGCCCTGCGTGCCCTCGACCGGGGTGAGCCCGCCCAGGCCTGGGTGCAGCTGGCGGCCGTCGGTGACGCCACCGACGCGGTGGCCGCGCTCGCCGGCGCCCGTCGCCTCGGGGCGCTGCGCACGCTCGGCACGGTCGTGAGCGCGGGCGCCGCGTCGGCCATCGGCTTCGTGGCCGCCGCCGAGGTCGACGAGGGCAACCGCCCCGTCTGAGCCGTCCCGGCCCCGACCGCCACGTCGGCACCGGCGCTGGTCGGCCGGCGAACTGAGTCAACCGTCTCAAATATGAGAGTTGACTCTCAAGTGAGACCCGACTATCAGTTTCCGGGTGCTGCCCCTGCTCGACGACGACCTCCTCGTCGACATCCGCCGCGACGACGTCAGTGGCGCCGACGCACCCGTCGGCCTGCGTGAGCGCAAGAAGCGCCAGGCCCGCGCCGCCATCGCCGACGCCGCGCTCGAGCTGTTCGCCGACAAGGGCTTCGACGACACCACGGTGGCCGAGGTGGCCGTCCGCGCCGGCGTCTCCCCCGCCACCGTGGCCCGCTACTACCCCACCAAGGAGTCGCTGCTCTTCGCCGACGTCGAGGTGAAGGCACCCGCCCTGCGCGCCGCGGTCCTGGCCCGGCCCGCATCGGAGAGCCCCTACACGGCGCTCGTCACCGCGCTCTCCTCCGGCGGCAACGGCAACGACCCCGAGCACCGCCGGCGCCTCATGCTCAGCCGCCGCGCCATCGCCAGCTCACCCGTGCTCCGCGGCCGGGCCGCCGCCTTCATGGACGTGTGGCGCGACGCCATCACCGAGATGGTCGTGGCGCGCGGCGCCAGCCCCGAGGAGGGAAGGGTCCTGGCCACGGTCGTCACCGCCCTCCTCGACGAGGTCGGCCGCCGCTGGGCCTTCGACGGCGGCACCGACGACCTGCCCACGCTCATCGCCGAGGCGTTCGCCGCCCTGGCCCGCACCCACCGGAGGCCCGCGTGAGCGAGCCCGTCGTGATCGTCTCCGCCGATGCCCACATCGGCCCCCGCCTGGTCGAGGACCTGCGGCCGCTGTGCCCGCCGGACCTGCTCGGCGCCTTCGACGCCTACGTCGCCGACCCGAACCGGTCGAAGGGCCGCTACGTCGAGCACGAGACCGCCGACGAGGACCCCGACGACCTCACCCTCTGGCGCAACCAGTTCACCGCCGGCCACCACGACCCCGAGGTGCGCCGCCGCGAGATGGACGCCGACGGCGTCGCCGCCGAGGTGATCTACCACGGCAGCCAGAACAACGAGCCGGTGCCGTTCCAGACCTCGATGCTCGGGCCCGCCGACGACCCGGCGCTCTACGCCGCGGGCATCCGCATCTACAACACCTGGCTGGCCCAGACCTGCGCCGCCCACCCCGACCGCCACGTCGGGCTGGCGCACCTGCCGATGTGGGACATCGACGCCGCCGTGGCCGAGCTGCGCTGGGCCGCCGACGCCGGCCTGAGGGGCGTCAACTTCCCGGCGCCCCGGCCGTGGCTGACGCCCTACAACGACCGGGCCTGGGAGCCGTTCTGGACCGCCGCCGAGGAGCTCGGCATGGTGCTCAGCACCCACTCCGGCGCCGGTGACCCGGCCGTCTTCCAGGGCCCCGAGCTCACCGCGCTGATGTCGATCGAGAGCGGCGGGTGGTTCAGCCGCCGCTCGGCCCACCTGCTGATCTTCGCCGGCGTGTTCGAGCGCCACCCGGCGCTGAAGCTGGTGCTCACCGAGCAGCCGGGCGAGTGGTGGCCGACCATGGCCGACGAGCTCGACTCGGTGCACCGGGCCAACACCGGCTGGGGCGGACCGCTGAAGAAGCAGGTGCCGCGCCCGCCCAGCGAGTACCTGCACCGCAACGTCTGGATCGGCGCCAGCTTCCTGTCGCGCCAGGAGGCCGAGGGCGCGGTGCGCGACGGCTACGCCGACCGGGTGATGTGGGGATCCGACTACCCGCACATGGAGGCCACCTGGCAGAGGGGCCCCACTGCGTTCTCGCCGCTGTCGCTGCGCTTCGCCCTCGCCGGGCTGCCCGAGGCCACCGTGCGGGCCATCGTCGGCGGCACCGCGGTCGAGGTCTACGGCCTCGACCGGGCGGCCCTGGCCGCCACCGCGGCCCGCATCGGGGCCCCCACGTTCGCCGAGCTGAGCGAGCCGCTCGAGGCCGTGCCGGCCGGCGCCAGCCCGTTCGCGTTCCGCACGCGCGGCGCCTGGGACTGATCGATGTCGCTTCCGGACCCCACCCCAGGAGACGCTATGGTGACCCCGCCCGGCGGCGTGGCCGAGTGGCTGAGGCAAGGGCCTGCAAAGCCCTGTACGCCGGTTCGATTCCGGCCGCCGCCTCTCGGAGCCCTGACCAGAGAACCTGGTCAGGGCTCTGTGAAGGTTGCTTGTCGCACCATCACCGATTCCCGACGGCAGCAACGTAGGGTGGCGTGATGGCGGCGAAGAGCAGTGACACCCTGATCCCGACGCACCCGACCGCCCAGCGCCTGCTGGACGCGGCGATGCGCTCGATGGACACCGACGGCGAGGCGGGCCTGCGTGTCGATGCGGTGGTGGCCGAGGCCGGCGTCACCATCCCGGTGCTCTACCACCACTTCGGCAACCGCGAGGGCCTCGTGCGGGCCGCGCACGTCGCCCGCCTCCAGCGCGACCTCGACAGCCGCATCGCCGAGTTCGCCGCCGTGATGGCCGGCGTCGACGACCGCGAGTCGCTCATCACCACCTTCGACAACATCCTCGCCGCGGTCGCCACCGTCTCCGACGAGCGCTTCGTGCGGGTGAACGTGCTCGGCGCCACCTACGGCCGCCCTGACCTCCAGGCCGAGGTCGCCGCCATGCAGCGCCGGGCCTGGGAGCGCGTCGCCGAGCACCTCGTCGAGCCGCAGCGCCGGGGCTGGGTCAAGGCCGACCTCGACCTCGTCGAGTTCGTCGGCTGGCTCTTCGGGATGTTCGTGGGCCGGGTGCTCATCGACATCCAGGGCCCGGCCATGTCCCCCGAGGCGTGGGACGACTACACCCGCTCGGCGCTCTACACCGTGCTGCTGGGCGAGGTCCCGCCCCGGGCCGGGCAGGGCTGAGCAGGCACCACTCCCTCGACCGTCGCACGGCGGCCGGGCGTCGACCGCTCCTCGCCTCAGTCGAGCGGTCGGGGGTGCAGGTGCTCGGCCACGTCCGGGTCGGCGAAGAGGTGCGCCGCTGACAGCTCGTCGCCCGGCGCGGCGTGGGCCTCGACGGCCAGGCCGCCGGTGGGGCCCGCCACCGGCCCGGCCTCGGCGTCGGCCGGGTCGGCCTGGCCCTCGGGCGGGCTGGCCCACACCTCGGAGATGCCGCCCAGGGCGGTGAGGGTGGCCACGCCGGTGCGCAGCAGCGCGGTGTCGGTGTCGGAGCGGAGCTCCTCGTCGACGGCGAGCAGCTCGAACTGGAGACGGCCCTCGTCGAGACCGGTCACCGCCGAGCGCACCGTGCCGAACGTGCCCAGTCGGGCCCAACGCAACGGCGGCACGTGGGTGGCGCCGGGCTTGGCGGCCGGGACGTTGAGGTTGAGCGTGACGCGCGGGGGCGCCTCGAGCAGGCGGGCGGTGACCTTGGCCGCCAGGGCCGCACCCGGACGCCACTCCCACTGCAGCTGCTCGTCGTGGGCGGTGGCGTTGCCGGTGAAACGGGCCTCGGCCTGGCTCACGGCCAGCGCCCGCAGCCCGAAGTTCTGGGCGGTGAGGGCGGCGCCCACGGTCCCCGAGTGCAGGATCACCCGACCGGTGTTGGCCCCGGCGTTGATGCCGGACACGACGGCGTCGAACTCGCCGCCGAAGCCGCCGAGCACCGCGGCCAGCACGCACATGGCCGGCGGCCCGGCGAGGGCCCACGCCTCGATGGAAGGCCGCCCCGGCAGCTCGGCCCGCTGCACCGGCAGGTGGCTCGACAGGTCGAAGCGGCCGATCGACGCGGCGGTGCCGCTGGCGTCGTAGTCCGGCGCCACGACCACGACCTCGTGGCCGTCGTCGTGGAGGGCTGCGGCCAGCGCGTGGAGCCCGGGACCGTGGATCCCGTCGTCGTTGGTGACCAGCAGACGCGCCATGGCCCGACCCTAGTCAGGGTCGGGCCATGGTCGGACCGGGCGGCGGAGCACCGGTCCGGACGCCCAGCCACGTGGCGGTCGTGGCGGGCGGAGGTGCGGGCTGAGGGAGGGTCAGCCCTGTACGGTCGTGTCGGTCGTGCCGGACGTGCCCTGGTCGGGGGCCTGGCCGCGGGGGCCGCGCCCACCGGGGCCGCCGGGGCCGTGGTCGCCACCGGCGGGACGGCCGTTGTTGACCTCGTCGGTGATGCGGGTGGTGGCGTCGGCCAGCTTCTGGTCCGCCTCGGCCTGGGTGTGCTCACCCGAGGCGACCTCCTGGTCGAGGTGCGTCTTGAGCTCGGCGACCATGGCGTCGATCACGGTCTGGACGTTGACGCCCTTGTCGCTCGCGACCTGGGCGATGGTCTTGCCGGACTGCAGGTCGGTGCGCAGCTCGTCGGCGGTGATGCCGAGGGCGGTGGCGGCGGCGTCGAGGCCCATGCCCCCGCCGTGGCCCATGCCCGGGCCACCCTGCGGGCGGGCGGCCTCGAGGGCCGCGATCACCTTGTCGGCCTGGTCCTGGGTGAGGGTGCCGTCGGAGACGAGCGGTGCGAGCGCGTCGGCCATGTGCTGGCCGGGGTCGGGACGCCCGCTGTCGCTCGGGGTGCCGGTGGCCGGGGCCGTGGTGGTGCCGGTCGACTGGGCGCCCGAGATGGCGGGCACGGCCAGCACGAGGCCGGTTGCGCCACCCACGGTGAGGCCGGCGGCGAGGCCGATGGCGGCGAACTTGTTGGTCTTCTTCATCGGAACGGGATCTCCTGTCCGGTGTGTCGGGGTTCGTCCCCTCGAGGGGACGGCGCACACCTTCGCGGCCTCAGGTAAGGCGCCACCGACCGCAAGGTGAGAACCAGGGAAGAGTTCGCGGAGGCGCCGTGATCCACTCTGCACCCCGTTCCTGTGAGGACCATGTGAGCCCGATCGGAGCTGCCTCCGAGAGCCCTCCGAACTGGTTGCGAGGGCCCTCGGAGAGCTCAGAGCTCGGGGAGCTCCTGGGCCAGCCCGATCAGGGGCGCCAGCGGGTCGCCGGCCTCGGCCAGGCGGTCGAGCACGGTGCGGACCGTCCACCGGTCGGGGGTGAGGTCGGGGTCGTCGAGCTCGTCCCAGGTGATCGGCACCGACACCGGGGCGCCCGGGGCGGGACGGGCGCTGAAGGGCGCGACGAGCGTCTTGTTGATGGCGTTCTGGGTGTAGTCGAGGCGGGCCAGGCCGTCGCGCTCGCGGGTGTGCCACTTCCAGCTGACGAGGTCGGGCACCATCGCCCCCACCGCTCGGCTCACCTTCTCGACCCAGTCGCGGGTGTCGTCGAAGGTGTAGCGCGGTGCCACCGGCACCCAGATCTGCACGCCGCGCTTGCCCGTGACCTTGGGCGCGGCCTGCACCCCCAGGTGGTCGAGGGCCGCCCGGTAGAGGCGGGCCATCACCAGCGCCTCCTCGAAGGTGGTGCGGGTGCCGGGGTCGATGTCGATGAGCGCCCATGTAGGCCGGCGCGGCGCCGCGCAGGCCGAGGTCCACGGGTGGAGCTCGACCGCGCCGTAGTTCGCCATCCATGCCAGCGCGGCGGGCTCGTCGACGACGAAGTACCACTGCGTGTCGTCGGGCCGGGCCTCGTCGAAGTGCCACCGGTGGAGCCACTCGGGTGCGTGGGCCGGCACCTCCTTGTGCCAGAAGCCGGCCTTCTCGACCCCGTTCGGGAAGCGGTGGAGGTTGACCGCCCGGTCGTGGAGGTACGGCACCATCCAGGGCGCGACCAGGGCGTGGTAGCGGATGAGATCGCGCTTGGTGATCGGCTCGTCGCCCTCGAGCCCGGGGAAGAGCACCTTGTCGAGGTTGGTGAGCTTCAGCTCGCGGCCCTGCAGCTCCCAGGTGCCCTTGGCCCCGAGCGCGTCGAGGGCCGCCAGCTCGTCGTCGGTGGGCGGGTCCCAGGCCACGGCCTCTCCCCTACCCGCCGGACGCGCCCGATCAGCCCTGGATCGCGGCGGCGTCGATGGAGGCGAAGTCGGGCTCGCGGCGCTCGGCCAGGGCCATCAGCGCCTCGATGTTGGCCGGCTGGCCGAGGAGGCGCCCGAAGGCGGCGTTCTCGCGGTCTCGGGCGGCGGCGATCTGCTCCTGCAGCGGGGCGATGATCGCCTGCTTGCACTCGATCAGCGAGCTGATCGGCTTCGACGACAGCACCCGTGCGTGGCGGAGGGTCTCGTCGAGCAGGGCGTCGGGCGAGGTGACCCGCCAGGCCAGGCCCATGTCCTTGCACTCCTCGGCCGACAGCCACTCCGAGCTCATGAGCGCCCAGGTGGCGTCGTGGCGGCCGAGCATCATCGGGAACGTGAAGCTGCTGGCGGCCTCGGGCGCCACGGCGAGGGCGGTGAAGGGGCAGCGGCACCGGGCGTCGGTCGACATGAACACGAGGTCGGAGAGGGCGAGCATCGTGGTGCCGATGCCGAGCGCCATGCCGTTGACCGCGCAGATGAGCGGCTTCGGGAAGGCGACGAGCTGGTCGATCAGTCCGGGGAACCCGTGCTTGCCGGGCTCGAGGCCACCCATGTTGCGGGCCGCCATCTCCTTGACGTCGGTGCCCGCCGAGAACGCCTTGCCTGCGCCGGTGATGACGACGACCGCGACGGTCGGGTCGGCCGCCGCCTCGATGAGCGCCTCGGTGGTGGCGTCGTAGAGCGCCTCGTTGAAGGCGTTCAGGGCGTCGGGCCGGTTCAGCGTCAGGATGCGGATGCGGTCGGTGTCGCGGATGTCGAGCACGTGCTCCCCCTCGGTGCAGGCAGCCCCTCGGCCACCGGCCGACCATGCTGCCATCCCCGTCGACCCCGACCGTTCAGGAGAGCACCGAGCCGACGGAGACCACGACCATGAGCGGCAGCAGCGATGCGACCCCGGCGAAGGCGAGGCCGGCTGCGGACCGGGCGGTCCTGGAGGCCTCGGGGCGCTCGAGGGCGATCACCGATCCCCACCCCACGAGGAGTGGCCCGACGATCGCCGCCGCCGTCGTGGCGAGCAGCTGCCATCGCCCGCCGCCGGGTGGCTCCCAGCGCAGCGAGGTGAGCTCGACCCACAGCGCCGTGTTGACGAAGACGGTCAACAGCGAGAGCACAGACACTAGGGGCAGCGCGAGCCGGCCGGAGAGGAAGAGCATCCGCTCGCACCGAGCCGGCATGAGCCCTTGAGGTACTGGCATCCGTCGCTCCATCGGGTATCTGCGAGTGAATGCTCGCAGATACGTCCCTGAAGCGCAACGGCTCTCGTCAGTCCTTCCGGTCCGGGCCCTGGAACAACGGCTTCCACCACCGGGCGGTCACCACGACCAGGATCACCAGCAGGGCGAGGCCGAGGAGCCGCGGGATGCCCGAGACAGTGACGGCGCTGACCAGCACGAGGACGACCGCGATGAAGAGGAGCCCCTTCCAGACCGGCACGTCCGGCCCCTTCCAGCCCGAGGATCGTTGCGAGCTCTCTGTGTCCGCCATCGGTCCATCATGTCGGCGGCCGGCGGGCCTCGCGGTGGATCGGATCAGTCGGTGGCGTCGACGAGGTCCCAGCGCTGGGCGGGACCGCCCGTCTTCCACTCCATGCACTGGATGTCGAACCAGATCGGCAGGAGGTGCTTCACGTAGAAGGCGTGCACGACGAGGTTGCCGGTGTCGAGGTCGTCGTAGGTCTTGAGCCGCAGCCGGTCGTCCTTCTCCTGCCAGCGCTGGCACTCGGCGAGCAGCTCGTCGACCTCGGCCCGGGTGTCGCACAGCAGTCCGAGGTGGTCGTAGCCCGGCGACTGCAGCGGCTTCGAGCTCTCGGCCACGAGGATGAACTGGCCCTCGTCGGGCCGCATCAGGAACTGGGTGCCGCCGACGATCTCGACGTCCATCGTCTCCCACCCGAGCACCCCGCCGTAGAAGGCGGCCAGGTCGGCCCGCTTCTGCTCGTCGAGCTCGCCCTTGGGGAGCGTGAGCTCCATGTGGTTGAAACGGACCTTCGCCACGGCGACCCCCTCGTCGACAAGACGGCTCCCCCGAGCCGGCGGCCAGTGTCGCGCAGCACCGCCGGGCCCGGACGGCCGGCCACCGATGAGTCGCGCCCGGCGGCGAGGTCTGACACGCTGACCGCACCCGCTCAGGAGGCCGCAACCATGCCCGAACCGACCGACCAGCCGCACTGGGCCAAGGGCCGCATCACCCTCTCGCTCTGGTTCGACGACGACGCCGAGCAGGCGTGGGACCTCTACTCCACGTTGTTCGCCGACGCCGAGCTGCAGCACGTCTCGCGCTACGGGCCCGGCGAGATGGGGCCCGAGGGCCAGGTGCGCTCGATGGGCTGGCAGCTCAACGGCCTCGACATGATGGCGATCAACGGCGGGCCGATGTACTCGTTCACTCCCGCGATCTCGCTCGTCGTGCCGTGCGAGACGCAGGAGGAGATCGACCGCCTCTGGGGCGCCCTCGCCGACGGCGGCACGGAGATGCAGTGCGGCTGGCTCACCGACCGCTTCGGCGTCACCTGGCAGATCGTGCCCAGCCGCCTCGGCGAGTGGCTCGGCGCCCCGGACCCGGCGGCCGCCCAGCGCGCCGTGCAGGCGATGCTGTCGATGGTGAAGTTCGACATCGCCGCCATGGAGGCCGCCACCCGCGGCGAGTAGCCCTCAGGTGCGGTAGCGCCAGGCGAGGTGCGAGGCCCGGCGGCGGCGCTCTGCGTCGCGCTCCTCGGCGCCGACGGTGCCGGCGCCGGGGGCGCCGGCCATCGCCACGACCTCGGCCCGCACCACCGGCGGGCGGCCGGGGCGCCACCACCGCAGCGTGCACAGGACCTGGTCGCGGCCCTCGGTGTCGAGCCAGTTGGGCGAGCCCGGGTCGTCGGCCGAGATCACCACCCGCACCACGCCGTCGGCGTCGGGCGTGGCCATGCGGTGGTTGGTCGACGTGGTGCGCCCGGCGGCGTCGAGCGCCTCGTACCAGGGCCGGCTGTAGAGCTGGACGTCCCAGAGCGGCGCGTCGGCCTCGTCGACCTCGACCACCAGCGCCTGCCCCGGGGGCAGCGCCACCCCGGCGTGGCTGTAGACGATCTGCTGCACGCCACCGGCGGCGCCGCCCGGGTCGGTGAAGGCGTTGGCCGGCAGGTCGGCGAGCATCCGGGCCTGGTAGCCGCTCCAGAACGCCACCGAGTGCTCGATCTCGGTGGCCGCGGCGTCGAGCACCCGGGCCACGTGGTCGGCGTCGCGCCGGGCCCGGGTGGCGGCCGGGCCGACCCGCTCGATCACGAACGTGGCGGCGTCGGTGGAGCGCCAGTCGAAGTAGAAGTCGCGGATGTGCACGAATCCGGCGTCGTCGGGCAGCGGGATCCAGTTGCCCTCCTGCTCGGGACCGCCGAGCACGATGTCGATCTCGTCACCCGGACCCAGGCCCAACGAGCTGGCGCTCACCTCGGCGGCCACACCCGCGCCGCCGCTCTGGGCCGAGCCCCGCTTCACCTGGAGCACGAAGTCCTCGCAGCCGCCCATGTGGCCGCTGATCCGGTAGACGGCGTCGCCACGGATCGCGCAGCGGCGGGCCACCTGGTCGGTGTTGGGCCCGCCCCACTCGTACACGAGGTCGCTGCTGCGGAAGAACGCAGGGCGATCGGGATCGGAGTGGCCGATCACGTAGGTCAGCCAGCACGCCAGCTGGTTGGCGAGGTGGTGCACGCCCTCGGCGGCCGCCTCGGGCGTCGGGGCCTCGGCCTCGATCACCGGGCCGAGCGCGCCGACGCGGTCGCAGAACGCCTGCCAGAGCGCACCCTGACCGACGGGCACGGCGCCGCCGTCCTCGGCGCTCACCGTCGCTCCATGACGTAGAGCGACTCGGCGGTCACCACGGGCTCGCCGTCGACCACGATCTCGCCGGTCGACCACGCCTTGCGGCCCTCGCCCCGGGTGTATCGGGCCCGGATCTCGACGGGTCGGTTCAGCGGCACGGCCCCCTTGAGCGACACCTCGAGGCGCACGGTGAGCCCGCTCGCCCCGGCGGCCCGAACGGCGATGCCGGTGACCTCGTCGAGCGCCAGCGCCGCCACTCCCCCGTGCACCCGCCCGGGCGACCCGGCGTGCGAGGCGGTGAACGTGCAGCGGGCCACCACCTCGACCGGCTCGACCGGCGAGCCCGGCGGCGGCTCGGTGGGGCGGTGCACCCACTCGATGGGCAGCGCCTGCGGGTTGAGGCGCCCGGCGGCAGCCTGCAGGAGGCTCTCGATCCGGCCGTCGGGGTGGCGCACGAGGCGCAGCGGCTCGTCACGCCTCGCGGCCGAGAGGTCGTCCGTCAGCTCGTCGAGGCGGGCGGTGGCGGCAGCCAGGCCGGCGGCGTCGAGGTCGGTCATGACCACGGCCTCGACCAGGCGCCGGGCGGCCAGCACCAGCTCGAACGACTCCGGCGGCACCGTGTCGGCCAGCGGCAGCGAGTCGCCGAGCAGCTCCGCCAGCCGGCCCGCGGAGACCGGCCGGTCGCCGTCGTCGGCGCCAGGCACCACCGCGGGCGCGCCTCCGGCCGTCGTGTCGGTCGCCGCGTCGTCGGCCTGCGCCACCGTTGCCCCTCCCCCTCGTGATCGAGCGCCCCGACGCTACGCCAGCCCGCCGGGCCGGGTCGCCGAGGGTGAGCTCAGGAGGGCAGCGTGTTGATGGCCCGGGCCAGGACCAGCACGGCCACCCCGAGCGACGTGAGCGACTCGGCCATCATCAGCAGCTTCGACCACGGCTTCACCGCCGACACGTCGGTGGGGCTGAAGGCGGTGGCCGTCGAGAACGACAGCATCAGGTAGTCGACGAACTTCGGGTACCAGCCGTGCTCCTCGTGCTCGGGCAACGACGACTCCGGGAACACGAACGCCCGGGTGATGCGGCCGTCGCCCCGGGCCCGGGCCACCGCGCCGCCCTGGTCGAGGTCCCAGAACCACAGGGCGAAGGCGATCACGTTGATCACCCACACCGTGCCGCCGATGGCGAGCAGGCGACCGGCCTCGGAGAACGCGGCGTCGTCGATGATCCCCTGGACCAGCCGGATCACGGCACCCATGTTCGCCACCGTGATGACGCCGATCATGATGCTGGTGGTGCGGTGCAGCCACGGCTTGTCGCGGTCGATGCGGCCGGGGTCGCCGATGATCAGCACCAACAGGAAGCCGATCAGCACCGCCTGGTACACGATCGGCGGCACCGAGCGGAACGAGTGCGGGAACACCTGCTGGAGCGCCGCCACCACGAGCACCGCCAGCGCCATCGGCCACCGGTGCTCGCCCCTGTGCACCGCGTCCGGCGCCTCCACGGACTCGTCCATGGCGCCATCGTGGCCCTCGACACGCTGTGTCAGGAGGATGGTGACGCTTGGCCCTTCGAGTCGCGTGTGCCGTGGCGGTACGGTCGTCGGCGATGGCCGTGGACTACGCCGCGCTCGTGAAGACGATCCTCGACGGGGGAGGTCGGTCCTTCGGGGTCGAGGACCTCCTCGCCGTGCGCCGCGCCATCGTCGACGACTACGCCGGGCCCGACGGCCCCACGGCCCTGGCCCGCATCGACGAGATGCTCAGGGCCCACGGCTGGCAGCTCGACGACTGAGCGGCCCCGCCGGCACCCGGAGCCTGGGAGGGCCGGGAGCGGCCGGCGCCGCGCCCTGCGTCAGCCGGTGAACGACGGGGTGAGCGTCACCGCAGCCACCGCCGGAGCTGTGGTGGTCGTCGACACGAGGTCGGTGAGCTGGGTCGACGCGAGGTCGTAGGTGCACACGGCACTGGCCGAGCCGGCGTCGGCGACGGCCCTGCCGCACTCCAACGTCGGGCCCTCGCGGTTGGTGACCTCGGGCTGGAAGGCCCCCGGGTCGTCGCCCGTGTACTCCATCGTGACGGGCCACGAGGCGGGTGCCGCCGGCCAGTCCGACGAGCCGGTGATCCCGACCGACTCCACCGACATGATCAGGCGGAAGTGCCCGACGTAGGACGACCAGCTCAAGGTCGGATCCATGTTCGGGTGGGTGGCCACGAACGTGCTGCGGTTCGAGCCGTCCTGTCGGGCGATCGTGTTGGTGATGGTGTCGGCCACCGGGTCGTAGGTGAACGTCGACACCAGCACGTCGCCCGGCGCGGCGATGAACCCGTCGGGCGAGGTGCTGCACCCCGAGCCGCCGCCCGGCGGGGCGTGGATGTACTGCGCCGAGTAGTACCAGTACTGGCCGCCGGGATCGCCGTAGTGGGGATCGGCGTCAGGACCGAGGCCGATCGAGCCCGACGCGCAGTCGGGCCCGTACATCACGACCGGTTGGATCACGCCGAAGCTCGTGGTGCCGTCGACGTCGCCCGCCTGCTGCACGCCGCACCACAGGAACACCGACTGCTCGGTGTAGGTGGCCGGCAGCGCCGGCACGGTGAAGGTGCACGTGAAGGTCGTGAACGACAGCGCTCCGGTGCTGGCACCGCTGAAGCCGTGGGTCGAGCCGGCACCGACCGCCCCGGCACCCGTGCCGGGGAGGAGGGCGACCCCGGCCACCAGGCAGACGACGGCAGCCACGGCAGCTGCCACCACGGCCGGTCGGCTCCGACGGGGACGGGCGGGACAGGACGGGACGGCGTTCGGGGCGGCCACGGCCGGAACGCTACAAGTGGCGCTGACACCCGTGCCGGGACGCGGCAGAGGCCCCTTTCGGGGCCTCTGTTCCGGTGCTGCGTGGAGCGGACGACGAGATTCGAACTCGCGACCCTCACCTTGGCAAGGTGATGCTCTACCAACTGAGCCACGTCCGCAGGAGCCGTCATCGTAGCGCCCACGCCGCGCGGCTCCAAAGCGAGCCCCGGGAGGCTCAGCCCCCGAAGGGTGGCTCGCCGGCGCAGCGGCCCCTGACCCGCTGCGCGAGGTCACGGGCGAGCGGGCGGTCGCTGATGCCCTCGACCTCGACGCCCACGCCGTCGAGCACGAACACGAGGGTGGCGCGGCGCTCGTCCTGCCAGCCGTGCACCACCAGGGTGGGGTCGAAGGCGAAGCTGCGCACGTCGGGCGACCAGCGCCGGTCGTTGGCCACGATCACCCGGCGGTCGGTGAGCACGACCACCGCAGGCCGGTGCTGATACTCACCCTGCACCACGGCCTCGGCCACCTCGTCCGGCTCGAGCACGGTGGCCGCGATGTTCAGCGGCGCGAGTGCGCTGCGGCGCGCCCCGCTCGACAGCCTGCTCATGGCCGCCTCGAAGCCGGCCGGGTCGTGCACCCCCGGCCCGAGGTCGCGCTCGGGGCGCACACCCTCGAGCAGCCCGTCGGGCGCGCCGGAGAAGGGCCCGTCGAGCGACACCGGCACGGGCTCGGCCTCGGGCTCGGGCACGACCTCGTCGTCACCGCCGCGGCCGAACCACCGGCGCACCCGGGGGTGGGTGGGCCGCTCGGGCACCGGGGTCTCGGACGGGGAGGAGAACGACGGGGGCAGCGGGGGCGGGCTCGGCGCGGGGCCGACGCCCGGGATGGCCGACGGCAGGCCCGTGCCCTGCGACCGCTTCACGCGGGGCGGCGGGGCGTCGAGGGGATGTGGCGGAGGCGGCGCGAGCACCGCCGGGGGGTGGTCGCGCGGGCCCCACTGCGGCTGCGTGTCGTCGATCGGCGTGCGCCGGGGAAGCGGCGGGCCGGTGGGCGCCGGCGGCTCGGCGGCCTGCGGCGGCTCGACGGCGGGGGGCGGCTCGAACGCGTCCGGCGCGTCGAACGGCTTGGTCGGGTCGAACGGCTCGAAGGGCTCCGACGGGTCGAACGACGACGTAGCGGGCGGAAGGGGCGAGCTGTCGGGCACGGTCGACCACGCATCCTCGCCCCACGTGTCGACCTCGTCGTCGGGCTCGACGTCGGCGCGGTCCGGGATGTCGTCCCAGCCGAGTCCGGCGCCTCCGGGCGCGGCGCCCACGGTCGGCGCAAGACCGTCGGTGTCGGTGCCGGTGCCGTCGAGGTCCAGTGCGGCGGGAGCCACCGGGAGCGGCTCGAACGACGAGGGGCCGTCGTCGAGCGCCTCCGGAACCGGCTCGGCCGGCAGCGAGAGGATGCTGTCGAGGATGTCGGGCGCCACCGCCACTGCGCCGCACTGCGAGCACGCGGAGCCGATGGCCACCTCGGCCTGGCCGCACCGCTCGCAGATCACCCGTCGCTCCCCGTGCCGGCGTCGTCGGCGTCGGGCCCGGCGGCGAGGCGGTCGAGCGCCGCGCCGACCAGAGCCCGCTGGCGGTCGGTGAGGTCGAGGGCCAGCGCCGCCGCCCGGCCCCGGTCGCCCATCTTGGGCAGGGTGCGGGCCAGCACGTCGACCGTCTTGTCGTCGCCGAGGCGGTCGACGAGGTCGTCGAACTGCGTGGTGAGGAACACCAGGCAGAGCGCGTCCTCGTGCACCTGGAACGGGTCGGGCCGACCGTCGACGTCCGGACGGTCGCCACGGCCGAGGCCCTTCTTGGCCACGAGGTCCTGCACCATGGCGATGGTGTCGGCGTCATAGCCCTCCGACCTGAGGATCTCGCCCACCTCGGCCGCGTGGCGGCGCTTGGCCTCGGCCCGCCAGCGCAGGTAGCCGGCCCGGCCATCGGGCTCGGAGTCGCGCGGGTACGCCCATCGCCGCAGGTGGTGGGCCCGGGCCGCCAGGAGCTGGGCCTCCGTGGCGTCGGGGTCGAAGCGCCGCACCCACTCGGTCATGGCCTCGGCGTGGGCCTGCTCCTTGGGGCGCACCACCCCGTCGACCACGATCGTGTTGGGGTCGTCGGCGTTGGCCGCGTCGATGGCCGCGATGGCCCGGGCGAAGCGGTCGGGATCGGCCCCTGTCGGGGCGGTCGGCTCAGCCGGCGTCGCCACGGGCCTCCGGCGGGCGCAGGTCGACGGTGAGGGTGAGGATGCCGTCGACGAGCTCGGCCTTGGCATCGCCGATGATGGCGAAGTCCTGGAAGTCGTTCTGGGCCTGCTCGATGAAGCGGGTGCGCTCCTCACCGGCGATCGGCGGGAGGGGGCGCTCCTTCACCGCGTGGGCACGGTCGCGGAAGCGCTGGATCATCGCGTCGAGATCGAGGTCGGCCATGGCGTCACGGTAGCCGGGCACCCCGTGGTGCCTGCGACCCGGTGGGGCCTACTCGGCGGAGCTGGTGGCGGGGCCGCCGGTGCTGTCGAGGTCCTCGCGGGTGACGATCTGGAACGGCTCGTCCGGCGAGGTCGCGACCGGTGCCTCAGGCGGGTCGGCCGGGCCCTCGGACGAGCCGGCACCATCGGCGGTCGTGGTGGGGTCGCCATCGGCGTCGGCCGCGGCGGCGCCGGCGGCGGACACCGGCCCCACGATCCGGACACCGCTGCTCTGGCCCGGGCGACCGGCACCGTCACCGTTGCCGCTGGTCGGGCTGGCGGCGTCGCCGTTCGAGCCGTCGGACGTCCCGTCGGTGACCCCTGCGGCGGCCGCACCTGCGGCGGTGGCGAGCACGGGCCCGGGG